>JABFWJ010000072.1 GCA_013362295.1 Thermoleophilia bacterium | reverse complement strand
ATCGAGGTCGCGCGCGCCGCGAACCTCGACCTAAGGATCGGTGGCATGGTGGAGAGCGAGATCGCGATGCTCCACTCGGCGCACCTCGCGGTCGGCACCGGTGGCGCGCGCTACGTCGACCTCGATACGCCGTTGTTTCTGCGTGATCGATCCACGGTCGAGGGCTACCCGATCGACGGCGATCGGATCAGGCTCGACCCGTCGGCGGAGGGGATCGGCGTTCGTCCGCTCGCTCGCTTCAGCGAACCTGGATCGTGAGCTCTTCGGCCTCGGGGCCGAACGAAGGTGCAGTGACCTTCTTTCCGGCCTTCGGCGGCAAGGTCTCGCCCACCTCGACGATCGTAGCTCCGTCGACCGGCGCGTCGGTACCGTTGAACGCGCACGCGCTCATGCTCCCGGCCTCGGTGAAAGACACGTCGCACAGCCGAATGGGACTCGCGGCGCGAACGATCCGCGCTTGGGTGAGCGCGTCCGTCTCCGAAAGGTCGTGAAGCGACTTCGCTGCGTCGACCGCGCGAGGATCGCCCAGGTACGCGAGCATCATCGCAGCATGCAGCCGCACCGCGGACTGCCGCGCGCGAAGCAGCCGCGCGAACTCGTCCGCGCTCGCCGGCGACGCGTCCTTGCCGAGCATACGCTGCTCGTCCATCTCGATCTTCAGCTCGGTGCCCGGCCCGCTGACGCTCCACTTCACGCTGCGCGCAGGGCCGAGCTCACCCTCCCAGAAGAGGCCGCGGTCGGTCGCGCCGATGCGCTCGCCCTTCGAGTTGCGCCGCGCGAAGGTCACGACGATGCGCACGTCGCGCAGCCCGATCGCCGCGTTGTTCACGATGGCGACGTCGAAGTCGTATCGGGACACGCCTTCCTCGTCGACGACGGGCGCGATGCTCGCCGCGGTCTTACCGTCCTTCTTGTTCGGGATCGGCAACATCGAGAGGACCGGAAGCCCCGTGCGCCAGAGCGGCGAGTCGCTACGTGCGCAGGTGCACGCAGGCAGCGCGGACACGGCTTCGGGTGCTGCCGTCGGCGCGGCCGACGGTGAGGTCTCGGCAACGGGCTCGTTCGGCGTGGATGGCTCGACGGGCGCGGGCGTCGAGGCGGCGGCCTCGCGCTGGCTCTTCATGCGATCGACGGCGCGGTACCCAGCGAGGCCGGCGACGACGGCTGCGACACCGAGGACCGACGTGACGATGCGCGTGCGCTTGCCGCGCGACTCCGCGACCACGACCGTGTCGGGAGGCGGCGCCGGCGGCGCGGCAATCGGTCCGGGCGCAGGCTCCACCCCGGGCACCGTGCCGAGCTCTACGCGAGCAGGCGGCGGCGGAAAATGCGCGGGCGGCTCCGGCCAAGGCGCGGTGCGCGAGACCGGCGGTGGCGCGGGCGTCACGTCACGCCGAACCACCGGCGGTGGCGCGGGCGTCACGTCACGCCGAACCACCGGCGGCGGCGCGGGCGTCACGTCGCGTCGAACGGCCACCGGGGCCGGCGCGGGCGTCACGTCGCGCAGATGCGTGACGGCAGGACGCGGCGTCGCTTCGCGCACGTGCACGAGCGGCGGGTCGACGTAGGTAATCGGGATCTCTATCGGCTCGACGAGGCGTGAGCGCGCGTCGTTCAAAACCGGGGCGGGCGGTGGGTATCGAGGCGCAAGCACCGGCGCCGCCGCAGGTACGACCGCCGGTGCCCCAGGCGCAGCGAGGTACTCGAGGCGTTGGTCGTCGACCTCGGGAAGCTCGAACGGATCCGTGTCGTGGAACGACGTCGGCTCGAACCCCATCCGCTGCGCGAGCTTGCGCTCGAGCGCGTCGCGGAGCCGTTGCGACAGTGGTCCGCCCGTCTCGACCCACCCCGCAAGCGCGAGCAGGACGAGCGCGGTCATCAGCGCACAAACCAGCGCGACGCTCCCTCGGCCGAGCGCTCCGCTGACGAGCGCCTCCGGCAAGCGGCTCGCAGCCCACGCGGCGAACGGAAGCGGCAACACCCACGCAAGCCCGCGCGCGATCGAACGGCGGCGATGGACCGCCGCGAGCGCCTCGAGCGGCAGGTCGGTGACGTGCGTCAGGTAAAAGCGGTTGTAGGGGACGGCAACGCCGGGATCGAGGCTCAGGACGACGCCGCGCGAACGGCGCACGAGCCCGCGCACGGCCGCGTACGGCACCGAACATCGAACGAACCGCGTGAGCCCACCGGGCACGTAGCCCTCCGCGAACGATCCAGCGCGGAGCAGCTCGATCTCGAGCCGCCGTGGAAGCAGCGTGAGCCGCACCGCGCCCACCGCGTTGGCTTCACGCGCTGCAACGGCCAGCGCGCCGACGGTGAACGACCCGGACACGCCGAGAGTCCTACTACAGATCCCGCGCGGCTTGCCGCGCGAAAGCCGGACCGATTGCGCTCCTCGAGCGAGCACGCAGCACACTGAACCGATTGTCGTTTTTAGCGGTCGACCCGGCTGGGCGCTGGATCTAGAACGCGCGCCATGAAATCGCTGTCCCTCCGTTCGGCATGGGCCGCGGTCGTGGTCGCGGGTGTCATGATCGCCGGCTGCGATACGGTCCCCGAGCCGGATCCGGGCCCGCGCGCGTCCTCGGCGCCGGCGCCCACCGAGCTCAAGATCGAAGACGTTCGCCCCGGCACCGGCGATCGCGTCGTGAAGACGGGCGACAAGATCCTCGTCACCTACGTCGGCAAGCTGTTCTTCGGCGGTAAGCAGTTCGACGCGAACGAAGACAAAGACGCACC
>JABFWJ010000281.1 GCA_013362295.1 Thermoleophilia bacterium | reverse complement strand
CGATGGGCGGCGAGCTCGCGCACGCGCACCGCTTCTCGACCGAGGTCGTCGACGCGGGAAACAGCGACGAGACGACCGCCGACGATACGCGTGCCGCCGCTGCCGAGATGGAGCAGCGCGAGGTCGAGCTGATCCTGTTCGCGGGGGGCGACGGCACCGGCCGTGACATCGTCGAGACCGTGGGCGCGCGTGTCCCGATTCTCGGGATCCCGACCGGCGTGAAGATGCACTCGGGCGTCTTCGCGACGAGCCCGGAAGCCGCCGGCGACCTCGCCGCGTCGCACCTCTGCGGCGCGGGGCAGCGCCGGCTGCGCGACGCCGAGGTGATGGACGTTGACGAGGAGGCCCTGCGCGCGGGCCGTGTGTCCGCCCGGCTCTACGCCGTCGCGCACGTCCCGTACGACCGGGCGCGCGTGCAGAACCCGAAGGCCGCGTCGCGCTCGGCCGACGCCGACATCGACGCGCTCTGCCGGCAGATCGCCGACGACCTCGACGGCCTCACGCTCTTCGGCCCCGGCACAACGACGCAGCGGATCCTCGGCCACCTCGGCGTCGACGGGACGCTGCTCGGAGTCGACGCAGTCGACGGAGCGCGGCTCGTGGGGGCCGACCTGAACGAGGCGCAGCTGCTCCAGCTGCTCGACGGCCGCGACGCGAGGCTCGTCGTCGCCGTCGTCGGCGGCCAGGGCTACGTCTTCGGCCGAGGCAACCAACAGCTGAGCCCGGCGGTCATCCGTCGCGTCGGCCTTGACAACATCGTCGTCGTCGCCGCGCTCGACAAGGTGCTCGCGCTCGACCCGCCGACGCTCCGCGTCGACACCGGCGACCCGGAGCTCGACCGGGAGCTGTCGGGGTTCTGCTCCGTGCGCATTGCACCGAACCGAACGCTCGTCGTAAAAGTCTCGACGTAGGAGCCGCCCATGCGAACCACCGCTCATCCGTACATGGCCAACTCCGTCCCCGCGGTCAAGCAGGTAATGCTCGACGCGATCGGCGCCGCCTCGATCGAGGAGCTGTTCGCGCAGATCCCCGAGGGGCACCGGCTCCGCGGCGGGCTGCCGCTGCCGCCGTCGCTCGCGTCGGAGATCGAGCTGTCGCGCCATCTCCGGCAGACGCTCGCGCGCAACGAGACCTGCGAGGACAACCTCAGCTTCCTGGGCGCCGGCTGCTGGCAGCACCACGTCCCGGCGATCTGCGACGAGGTCGTGCGCCGCAGCGAGTTCGTGACCCCGGTCTGGGGGACGCCGTCGTCGGACTACGGCCGCAATCAGGCGTGGTTCGAGTTCTGCAGCCAGCTCGGCGAGCTGCTCGACCTCGACTTCGTCGGGCTGCCCGTCTACAGCTGGGGCTGCGCCGCCGGGCACGCGATCCGGATGGCCGCGCGGATGAACGGCCGGCGCGAGGTACTCGTCCCGCGCTCGCTCGACCCCGAGCGGCTGGCGGTGATCCGCACCTTCTGCGAGCCGCGCGAGACCGCGAGCCACCTCACGGTGACGCTCGTCGACTTCGACCCGCAGACGGGCAGGGTCGACCTCGACGACCTGCGCGCGAAGCTCGGTGGCGAGGTCGCGGCGGTTTATTTCGAGACGCCGTCGTACCTCGGCACGATCGAGAGGGACGCGGCGGAGATCACGCGGCTCGCACACGACGCGGGCGCCGAGGCGATCGTCGGCGTCGACCCGATCTCGCTGGGCGTGCTCGCCCCGCCTCCGGACTACGGCGCCGACATCGCGGTCGGGACGATCCAGCCGCTCGGCGTGCACATGAACTGCGGCGGCGGCGTCGGCGGCTTCATCGCCTCGCGCGACGAGGAGCGCTACGCGCGCGAGTACCCGACGCTCAACCTGTCGATCTGCGACACGGTCGTCCCGGGCGAGCGCGGCTTCGGAATCGCGCTCTTCCACCAGACCTCCTACGGCCTCCGCGAGGAGGGCAACGACTGGACGGGGAACTCGACCTACCTCTGGTCGATCGCCGCCGCGACGTACATGTCGCTGCTCGGTCCGAAAGGGTTCGCCGACCTCGGCGAGCTGATCGTCCAGCGGAGCCATTACGCCGCGTCGCTGCTCGACGAGCTCGACGGTGTTCGGGTCGCGTGGCCCGGCGGCTTCTTCAAGGAGTTCGTCGTCGCGTTCGACGGAAAGACGGTGGCCGACGTCAACCGCGGGCTGCGGGCGCACCGGATCTTCGGCGGCAAGGACCTCTCGCGCGAGCTGCCGGAGCTCGGCCAGAGCGCTCTCTACTGCGTGACCGAGGTGCACACGAAGGACGACATCGAACGACTCGTCGGAGCGCTCCGGGAGGTGATCGCGGCATGACGCACCTGCGCAGGTACCACGCGGCCGTCTGGGACGAGCCGCTCGTGATGGAGCTCTCGCGCGAGGGCCGGCGCGGCCTGATCGTGCCGGAGGCGGAGGCCGAGGTGCGCGAGCGGGTCGGCGAGGCCGCGTCACTGCTCCCGGCCGGCATACGGCGGAGCGACCGCCCGGCCCTGCCGGAGCTGTCGGAGCCGGACGTGCTCCGGCACTACCTCCATCTCGCGCAGGAGACGCTCGGGATGATGGGCATCAGCCTCTTCGGCACGTGCACGATGAAGTACAACCCGCGCCTCGGCGAGGCGATCGCCGCGCGGCCGGAGCTGGCCGAGCTGCACCCGTACCAGGACGAGGACACGCTCCAGGGCGTGCTCGAGTTCGTCCACGGCCTCGACGTGATCCTGCGCGGGCTGTCCGGCCTGGACCAGTTCGTCTTCCAGGCGGGTGGTGGCGCGCACGCTGCGTACACCTTCGCGTGCATCGCCCGCGCCTACCACGCCGAGCGCGGCGAGCTCGGCCGCCGCAACGAGGTGGTCACGACGATCCAGGCGCACCCCTGCAACGGCGCGACCGCCGCGGCCGCCGGCTTCAAGGTCGTGACGCTGATGCTCGAGGAGGACGGCTACCCGTCCGTCGAGGCGCTGCGCGCGGCCGTCTCCGACCGCACCGCGGCGCTGATGGTCAACAACCCGGACGACATGGGCATCTACAACCCGCACATCGACGAGTGGGTGCGCATCGTCCACGAGGCAGGCGGCCTCGCCTTCTACGACCACGCGAACTTCAACGGCGTGATGGCCAAGATCCGCGCCCGCGACCTCGGCTTCGACGCGTGCATGTACATGCTGCACAAGACGTTCGGCGTCCCGAAGGGCGGCGGCGGGCCTGCAGTCGGCGCGTTCGGCTGCACCGCTGAGCTCGCGCGCTTCCTGCCGAGCCCCGTCGTCATCCGCGACGGCGACCGCTTCCGCCTCGACGCCGACCGGCCTGCGAGCGTCGGCAAGGTGCGCGAGTTCTGGGGCAACGTCCCGCAGGTCGTCAAGGCGTACGCGTGGGCGCGCGCGATGGGCGCGGACGGGATCGACGAGGCATCCGACCTCTCGGTGCTCGCGAACAACTACATGGAGCGGCGCCTGCTCGAGATCCCCGGCCTCACCCGCTCGAACCCGCAGGTCGACGCGTACCGGATGGAGATGACGCGCTACAGCCTCGGCAAGCTTCAGGAGGACACCGGTGTCGGCGTCGTCGACGTGCAGAACCGGATGGCGGACTATGGGATCGACGCGCCGTGGCTCTCGCACGAGCCGTGGATCGTCCCCGAGCCGATCACGCCGGAGGCGGGCGAGATGTGGTCGAAAGAAGATCTCGACTACTGGATCGACGTCCTCGCGCAGGTCTGCCGCGAGGCCTACGACGACCCGGAGCTCGTGCGCTCGGCGCCACACGACCAGGTCGTGCACAAGCTCGCCGACACGTCGCTCGACGACCCGGACGTCTGGGCGACCACCTGGCGCGCGTACCTGCGGAAGCGGGCGGCGACGCCGGTCGGTTGAACGGCAGGACCGTCCTCCTGACCGGCGCCTCGAAGGGCATCGGCGCGGTGACGGCGCGCGCGCTCGGCGAGGCGGGCGCGCACGTCGTCGCGCACTACGGCAGCGACGAGGCCGGCGCGCGCGCGGCGACCGCCGCGATCCCCGACGACCGGAAGCTGCTCGTGCAGGCGGAGCTCGCGGAGCCGGACGCGACACGCCGGCTCTGGGAGACCGCGGTCGCGTGGCGGGGGCGCGTCGACGTGCTCGTCAACAACGCGGCCGTGATGCCGGAGACGCCGCTGGACTCCGGCGACGAAGCCTGGCGCCGCGGCTGGGAGCAGGCACTGCAGGTGAACGTGCGCGCCCCGGCCGACCTGACGCGGGACGCGGTCGGGCACTTCGTCGAGCGCGGCGGCGGCGTGCTGATCGCCCTCTCGAGCTGGGTCGCGCAGCGCGGGCCGCGCGATCCGGCGTTGATGGCGTACGCCGCGTCGAAGGCGGCCGTGAAGGCGCTGACGCAGGCGGTCGCGCGGCACCACGCGAGGGACGGCGTGCTCGCGTACGTCGTCGCTCCGGGTGTCGTCGGGACGCAGCTCTCCGTGATCGCCGCGGAGCGGACGGGCGGCACGGAGGCGCTCTTCGCCGGCCTCTCGATGGGCGAGTGGGTCCCGCCGGAGGAGGTCGCGACGTTGATCGTCTTCCTCGCGAGCGGCCGGGTCAGACACCTGACGGGCGCGACGCTCGACGTCAACGGCGCGAGCTACGTCCGATGAAGTACGGCATCTGGCACGACTTCCGCAACCCGCCGCGCTGGCACCGACCGTGGGACCGGATCTACCGCGAGAACCTCGACCAGATCGCATGGGCGGAGGAGCTCGGGTTCGAGTCCGTCTGGGTGTCGGAGCACCACGTAACCGACGACGGCTACCTGCCGTCGGTCTTCCCGCTGCTCGCGGCGATCGCGGAGCGGACGCGAACGATGCGGATCGGCTCCGCCATCCTGCTCGGGCCGTTCCAGCACCCGATCCGGTTCGCCGAAGACGTCGCTGTGCTCGACCAGCTGAGCGGCGGCCGGCTCGAGGTCGGCCTCGGCGTCGGCTACCGGGAGCGCGAGTTCGAGGCCCTCGGCGTGCCGATCCGCGAGCGCGCGCGGCGGACCGAGGAGCTCGTCGAGGTCGCGCGGCGCGTCTGGGCCGACGGCACGGTGACGCCGCCCCCCTTCCAGCGGCCGGAGCCGCCCTTCTGGATCGGCGGCTCAGGCCCGCCCGCGGCGCGCCGCGCCGCCCGACTCCGCTGCAACTTCATGCCGGACGCCTTCGTCCCTTCCGACGTGCTCGCGCTCTACCGCGAGCTCGGCGACGGCGAGGTGTCGATCAACCCATCCGTCTACGTCGGCGAGTGGCACGACGTCGCCGAGCACTTCCTCTACCAGTACAACCGCTACCGCGAGTGGGGCGGCGGCGAGCTGCTCGAGAGCGCCGCCGACCTGCCGCGCGACCGCTACCTCGTCGGGACCCCGGACGAGGTCGCCGCCGGCGTCCGCGCGATCTGCGACCGCACGGGTTGCGATCGCCTCTTCTTCTGGGCGCGCCCGCCGGGGCTCTCGATCGAGCTCTCGAACCGCTCGCTGGAGCTGTTCGTCGGGGAGGTGATCCCGCGTGTCGAGGCTGCCGCTCGGACCTGAGCTGGAGCGCGGCCCGCGCGTCGAGATCGTCCTCGACGGCACCCCGGTCGAGGCATTCACGGGGGAGACCGTCGCGACCGTGCTGCTCGCCCACGGCGAGATCGCGACGCGCACCACGGTCGGTGGCGAGCCCCGCGGGATCTTCTGCGGCATCGGCGTCTGCTTCGACTGCCTCGTCGTCGTCGACGGCGTGCCGAACACGCGCGCCTGCATGACGTGGGTGCGCGACGGCATGCAGGTCTCGCGCCAGGACGGGCTCGTCGCCCGACAGTCGGGTGGATGAAGCGCTCGCGCACCTAGAGGCTTGATGTGGATTGCGGTGCTTGCGGGGATGGCTCAGACCAAGCAGGTCGCCCGGGCCGAGCGCAGGGCATAGCGGTGCCTACGTTCAAGCTCGGGCCGGGCGAGATGCGCCGCATCTGAGCCACCATCCGTGAGTGCCAGGAATTCACATCAAGCCTCTAGTACCGCGCCTCGACGAGCGAGACGTAGAGGTCGTCCGGATCGCGAAAGTACGCGTAGCGCCACTCGCCGGTCCCGACGTCGATCGTCTGCGGCTCGCCGCGCAGGTCGACGCCGAGTTCGCGCAGGCGCGCGACGCCCTGCTCGAGGTTGCCGACGCCGACCGCGAACTCGAACGGCCCGATGTGCCCCCACTCGCCGCGGCAGTCGGGGCCGGGCGGGTCGAGCACGACGGGCTCGATCGCGCCTCCCTGCGCGGACAGCATCATGATCATGTGCTGGTCCGGCGGCTCGCCCGGGTACCACGGCGCCATCGGGTCGAAGAAGTCGGTCGACTCGAACAGCATCTCGGTGAAGCCGAGGCGCTCGTAGAACGCGCGCGTCCGGTCGATGTCTGCGACGCCGAACGCGACGTGGTTGACGCCTTCGGCGCGCGGGTTCCCCGGCAGCGATCTCCACAGGCCGGTCCACTCGATCAGCTCGAGCTTGCCCTGCCACGGGTCGGCGACGTACGCGATGTCGAGCGAGACGTCGTGTGGCTGGACGTCGGCCGCAAGCGGCTCCATCAGCGACTCCGCGCCGGCGGCGACCAGCTGCCGGTGGACGTGGTCGACAGCGCGCGCGTGCAGGCAGATCTCGCAGATGCCGAGCTCGCCCCAGCCGCCGCCGGTCGGCGCAGGCGGCGGGCCGTCGCCATCGAGCACCTGCACCAGCTTGATGCGCCCCGGGCCGATGGGCGTCGCCCCGGGATTGCCGAGCATCACGACGCGCGCACTGCGGTCGGGGCCCGGCACGTCCCCGGTGTAGTCGAAGAGGACGTCGCTGAATCCGACCCGTCCGTAGAAGCGCACGGCGGCGTCGATGTCCGGGACGCCGACGCCGACGTGGTCGACTCCCCTGAACGTGCTCATGCCGCCGCGTGCTCCTGCAGCAGCCCGAACTCGACGAGCACCTCGCGGATCTCGCGCAGGCTCTGCTCGTCGTCGACCGGCAGCCGCGGCCGGCGCGGCTCGCCGCCCGGCTGGCCGAGCATCTTCATGATCGCCTTCAGCTGGCTCTGGTAGCCGCCGTACTTGCCCGCCCAGCCGCCGGGTAGCCACAGCTTCGGGAACAGCTCCTCGGTGCGCCGCGCGTGCGCGAGGCATGCCTCGTCGTCGCCGTTCCAGTAGTCCTCCCAGAACTGCGGATCCGGTGCGCCGAAGATCGTGCCGCCGCCGATGAAGCCGTCGCCGCCGTGCGCCTTCAGCTCCTCGTAGCCGCGAACCGTCATGAACGGGCCGAAGACCCGCAGGCGGTCGACGACCGTGCGCGTCGTCTCGTAGAACCGCTCGGCATTCGGCGTCGAGTCCTTCAGCGCGACGACCGTGTCGACGTCGGCGAGCCGGGACGCGAGCTGCGGGCCGATCTCGACGCTCGTCCCGTGCACCCAGTTGTAGACCATCAGCGGCGCGTCGACGGACGCCGACACATCCTCGAAGTACGCGACGAGCTCGTCGTCGAACGGCTTCGAATACGGGGGTGCCGTCGACTCGATTCCGTCGGCGCCGGCGGCGACTGCGGCGCGCGCATAGTCGGACGCCTCGCGGGCGGTGTAGGCCGTGCAGCCGACGACGACCGGGATGCGGCCCGCGACGTGCTCGACCGCGGTGCGCGCGACGAGCTTGCGCTCCTCCGGCGTCTGCGCGAACCACTCGCCCGTCGTGCCGTTGATCAGCACCCCGTGCAAACCCTCGCCGATGTACCAGTCGAGCAGCGCGCGGTGCGCCTCGGCGTCGTAGCTTCCGTCCGCGCCGAACGGCGTCGGACACGCGGCCCAGTAGCCGCGCCAGTTCACGTCGTTGCGATCCATTGGCGTCCTTTCCGGTCAGGGGCGAACCTCGGTGGCAACGGTACGCCGCGCGCGATGTTCCCGGCGAGCAGCCGCGCGAGCATCGGGCTGAGCGTGAACCCCGTCGTGGCGATGCAGGTGTAGTAGCCGGGCAGCGACGAGAGCTCGCCGACGACGGGCTGCAGGTCGTCGGTGAACGCCATCACGCCCGTCCACATGCGGACGATGCGGACGTCGGCCAGACTCGGCATCACGCGCACGGCGACAGCGGCGTTACCCGCGGCGCTCTCCCAGAGGGTCGAGAAGCGCGACGGGCGCGCCTCCGGGTGCGCGGGCCAGCCGCCGCCGATGATGAACGTGCCGTTCGCGGCCTGCTTCAGCGTCAGCCGGCGGCCGATGTGCTGGATCAGCGGCTCGAGCACCTTCTGTCGCGGCTCGGTCACGTTGACGTGGAGGCCCTCGACGCGGAGCGGCAGGCGCACACCGCTCAGCGCCGCGAGGTCGTTGGCCCAGGCGCCGGCCGCGTTGACGATCCGGTTCGCGCGCAGCGTTCCGTTGGTCGTCTCGATCCGGAAGCCGGAAGCGACGCCGGTCACCTCCGTCTGCGTCCGGATGACGGCGCCGCGCTCGGCCGCTCGGAGCGCGAAGAGCGGGGCGGCGAGGAACGGGTTCGCGTGGCCCTCCGAGGGGCAGAACGAGGCTCCGGCCAGGTCGTCAGCGAGATACGGCGCGAGCCGGCGCAGCTCGTCGCCCTCGAGGACGTGCGTCTCGAGCCCGGCCTCGGCCTCGATCAGGTGCTTGTCGTGGAGGATCTGCAGCTCTTCCGGGGTCTCGGCGACCATGAGGCCGCCGGTCGTGTGGACGCCGAGGGATGCGTCGAGGTCGTCCTCGAGCGTCCCCCAGAGCTCCGCCGCCGCGGAGTGCATGCGCACGTCGGAGAGCAACCGGGCGTGCGAGCTCTCCGTCTCGCGCGCCGTCAGCTGGTGGATCGCGATCTGAAAGTGGAAGCTGCCGGCGTTCGTCCCGGAGGCCTCGCGGTTCAGCTCGGAGCGCTCGAGCAGGACGACGTCGACTCCCTCCCGGGCGAGGTAGTAGGCGGTCGCCGTCCCCGCCAGGCCGCCGCCGACGATCGCCACGTCCGTCTCGGCGGGCAGCGGGCCGCGCGCCTGCTCGGCCCGGAGCCACGGATCACTGCGCAACGAACAGCCCTCGGTCCTCGACCGACTCGTCGGCGAGCGCGCCGATCGCCACCGGCCGGACGGGTGAGCGCGCCGTGGCGAGCGGCAGGTCGGCGATCCGGGAACCGTGCCGCGCGGCGATCAGCGCGGCGACCTGACGCTGGCAGTTGCGACCCTGACAGAGACCCATCGTGACACGCGTGAAGCCCTTGACGACGTTGATGTCGGCGCTCGCGTCGATCGCGCGCTCCAGCTCGGCAAGCCTCACCTCCTCGCACCGGCAGACGACGGTGTCCGGCGTCGCCAGCTCGTAGACTCCTCCGCCGATCCGGTGCAGCGGCAGCAGCGCGCGCTGGAAGCGCCGCTTGGCGGCCAGGCGGCGGCGGATCGGCCGGGCCCGGTCCTCATCGCCCGCGATCCCGAGCACGGCGAGGCGGCCCTCGTCCTCGGCGACGTACGAGCCCGCGATCCCCGTGGCGTCGCCGGCGGCCGAGATCCCCGGAACGGTGGTACGCATCCAGTCGTCGACGACGACGACTGGGCCGCCGAGGTCCTCGTCGTAGCGCAGGTCGCAGCCGGCGACGCGCATCAGCTCGACCGACGGGAAGAAGCCGTAGCCGACGCAGAGCGAGTCGACCTCGACGGTCCGCTCGGTACCGGGGACGACGCGCCAGTCGGCGTCGACCGCGACGTGGACGACGCGCTCCACGCGGTCGCGGCCCTCCGCCCGGAGCACGATCCGGCGGTACCGCAGTGGCACGCGCCCGCGCAGCAGCGCGGTGCGGTAGCCGATCGCCGCGCGAACGACCGATCCATTGCCCATCGTGGCAGCGGCGATCCGGAGCAGGTCGCGCGGGCCGGGCGGCGGCCCTGCCTCCAGCGCCTCGACCACGTTCACGCCGTAGTGGTGCAACTGCGCGGGGAACGCGAGCGCGAGCGGCCCGCTGCCCGCGAAGAGGACGCGTGTCCCCGGCGCGACACGCTGGGTCTTGACGATCGTCTGCGCGGCGCCCGCCGTCAACACTCCGGGCAGCGTCCAGCCGGGGAAGACGACAGGCCGATCGTGTGCGCCGGGCGCGAGCAGCACGTTGCGCGCGGCGACTGTGCGCGCGACGCCGCCGTCCTCGACGAGCACGGCCGTGGTCGAGCCGCGCAGCGAGACGCAGCTCGTCGAGAGCATCAGCCGCGCTCCCGACCGCTCCGCCCGTTCGATCAACCGGCGGCCGCGGAGGTGGTCGCGCCCGAGCGCACGGTGGTCGCGCACGATCAAGCCCGGCTGCTTGAAGATCTGCCCCCCGAGCGTCGGGCGCTCGTCGACCAGCCCGACCCGGAGCCCGAGCCGGGCGGCCTCGTCGACCGCGGCGAGCCCGGCGGGCCCGCCGCCGACGACGAGCAGGTCGTAGCGTTCTTCGTGCGT
>JABFWJ010000381.1 GCA_013362295.1 Thermoleophilia bacterium | reverse complement strand
AAGCCCGAGCAGCCGACCGTCCCCGAGCCGCTCGACGACGGGAGCTTCTTCTTCTTCCTCCGCACCATCCCGCTCGAGGTCGGCCAGACGTATTCCTTCAACCGCTACTTCAAGCCCGACCGCAACCCGGTGACGGTGACGGTCGTGCGCAAGGAGCGGATCAAGGTTCCCGCCGGTACCTTCGACGCGATCGTGCTGCACCCGACGGTCAAGGCGAAGGGCGTCTTCGGCGAGGGCGGCCAGGCCGAGCTCTGGCTCGCCGACGACTCGAGCCGCGTCATGCTGCAGATGAAGTCGAAGCTCAAGATCGGATCCCTGAATCTCTACCTCAAGAAGATCACGCCGGGCACGCGTTAGGCGCGGTCTTTCCTCCACCCATCTCCCCCTCCCGCGGATGAAGACGCCCGGCATCCTCCTCGCCGCGCTGGCGGCGCTCGCGTGCGCCGGCAGCACGCCGCCGACCTCGGCCATCAAGAAGCCGCTGACCGGCTACGTCAACCCGGTGATCGACCAGGACTTCCCCGACCCGTCGCTCCTGCGCACGAGCTCCGGCGTCTATTACGCGTACGCGACGCAGACGGTGCGCTCGGGGTCGCGCATCAACATCCAGGCGGCGCGCTCGACCGACCTCGTGACGTGGACGACGTTAGGCGACGTCCTCCCGACCAAGCCGACGTGGGCGAGCACGACGTGGAACTTCTGGGCGCCGCACGTCCTCTGGGACGCGGCGCAGGGGAAGTACTTCATGTACTTCGCGGCGCAGCACGACACGGCACGCCTCGGCATGTGCCTCGGCGTCGCGACGGCGACCGACGCCGGCGGTCCCTTCATCGACGCCGGCACTCCGCTCATCTGCGGCACCAGCAGCGGCGACTTCTCGCACATCGACGCGATGGCATTCGACGACTCGACGACGGGAAGGCGGTACCTCTACTGGGGCTCGAACTCGCAGCCCATCGTCGGCGAGGAGCTCGACGGCACGCGACTGCATTTCCGGTTCAGCGGGCTCGCGCCGGACACGCTGCTCAGGGCGTCGACGGACCCGTACGAGTCGCTCATCGAGGGACCGTGGGTGATCAAGCGCGGGAGCTGGTACTACCTCTTCTACTCCGGCAACGACTGCTGCAACCCGACCAGCCCGCACTACGCGGTCCTCGTCGCGCGCGCGTCGAGCCCTCTCGGTCCCTACACGAAGCTCGGCGACGCGAACGGCACGCACAATAGCGTCATCCTGCAGGCGAACAGCAGCTGGCTCGCGCCCGGCCACAACGCCATCATCGCCGACCAGGCGGGAACGGACTGGATCGTCTACCACGCGATCGACCCGGCGCAGATGTACATCCCCGGCACGAATCGGAACGTCCGCCGGCCGATGCTGATCGACAAGATCGTCTACACCAACGGCTGGCCCGGCGTCGAATCCGACGCGCCGTCACGGAGCGACAAGCCGAAGCCGGTCGTGACGCCGTAATCCTGGAAGGGCGCGACGGGCTGCTGCTTGTGCTGTGAATGACAGAAGCCACGAAGGCACGAAAAAGCTCTTGTGAGCCCTTCGTGCCTTCTGTTCATATCAGCAAGAGCGCGATGGCAGTCGGGCAAGCCCCGGTTCCCGTCCGGCAGACTCCGGACTGCCGCGCATCTGCCGGGGCGCAACGTTGTGGGCAACGGCCGTTACCCACTTCCGGAGGGACTCATGGCACGCGCCTCCATCCACCCTCGTCGTGACACGCTCGCGATCGCGATCCTGCTCGCGGTCGTCGTCGCGGTCATCATCGGCTCGCCGAATCCCGGCCGAGCGCAACCGCCGCACCTCGTGCACGGGATCGGCATCAGCGAAGTCGCGACGCAGCTCGGCGTCGGACTCGCCGGCGGGATGTCGGGCGAGCTCGCCGTCGGCGTCTCCTTCACCGGCACCGCGAACGACCCGGCGAAGCTCGAAGCGCTCGGCATCCACGGCATCCACAAGGGCGCCCGCGTCACCGTCGTGCGCATCTCGGAAGACAAGATCCTCGTCGAAGCCGACGAGCTCGACCCGAAGCCACTGCGCGTGAACGTCCGCTTGAAGATCTCCGCCGACGGAACGCTCGGGCGCGGCTGAGCCGCGCGCAGGGATCAGCGACTGCGCCGCAGCTTCTCCTCGTACGCCCCCTTCGCGCGGTGCGCGTTGTAGGCGCGCTGCGCGACGTACTTCGCATCGGCGGCGTCGAAGCTTCGTGTCTCCAGCTTCTCCGCCACCGCGTGCAGATCCGACGCCTGCTCGAGTGTCAGCGGGCTCGCGTACGCGGCGAGGTCGGACGCCATCGCGCGGAGCACGTGCGCGGCGCCCGCGACGTCGCCCATGCTCTCCCGGCGCAGCGCCTCCTCGCGCGCCCGCGCGCTGCGCACGAGCAGCATCTCGTGCTCGATCTCCGGCTCGCGCGTGCCGGCGACGGAGAGTGCGGACCGGAGCGGTAGTGTCGCACGCTGATGGTCGACGCCGCCCTCCGCGGTGAGGACGTGCGCGTCGACGACGATCTCGCCGATGCTCACCTCGCCGCCGTTCATCAGCGCCGGAACGAAGAATTCCACGAGCACGCTCTTCGGCTCGCGCCCGTAGACGTCGCCGATCTCCACCCGGCTCACGCCGTTCGCGACGTGGACAGGGTAGTCGTGCCAGACGCGCGCGACCTGCACCTCGGCGCCGGGCCGGATCTCGACCGCCACGTTCTGCGCCGCGAGTGAGAGCAGCCCCTCGATCTCCTCCTCGAAGACGCCCGGCGCCT
>JABFWJ010000031.1 GCA_013362295.1 Thermoleophilia bacterium | reverse complement strand
GGGCATAAATCCCAGCGCGAAGACGGCGGTTCCCATTCAGGGAACATACACGAACACTCGCATGGGCCAGAGTCCTTACGCCTGAGACCGTCTGGAGCCCGTCTTGGACGACGAGACGACCCTGCTCAACCCCCTGCGTCCCGGGGGAACGCGCCGTTAGCGTTGACGTGCCATGCGACGGGTCCTCGAGAGTGTCCGGGTCGGCGACGTCGAGCTCGACCTGCTGCGGCCAGAGTCGCCGGAGGGGTTGATCGACGAAGAGGCGTTCGCCGACGACGAGTTCCTGCCGTACTGGGCCGAGCTCTGGCCCGCCGCGACCGCGCTCGCGGAATCGCTGCCGGAGGTCGCGGGCCTGCGCGTGATCGAGCTCGGCTGCGGTCTCGGGCTGCCGTCGCTCGTCGCGGCCGCGCGCGGTGCCGAGGTCACCGCGACCGACTGGGCGCAGGACGCGATCGACCTGCTGCGGGAGAACGCCGGCCGCAACGGACTGGGGCTGACCGCCGAGCTCTGGGACTGGCGGGCGCCACGGGCCGATTGCTTTGACCTGGCGCTGGCCGCGGACGTCCTCTACGAGGAGCGCAACGTCGAGCCGCTCATCGCGCGGCTGCGAGAGCTGGCGCCGCTCGCCTATCTCGGGCTGGCCGGCCGGCCGTACGAGGCGGCATTCCTCCGCGGGGCGGGGAGGGTGGTCGAGGTCGCCGACCGCGTCGTGGCGCTCGGCTGACGCATGAGGAGTGCCGCCGCGACGACGACACATGTGAACGCGACCACACGCACCCCGCCGAGTGCGCCGTGCGGGAGCCGCTCGTGGAAGAGCGCGATTCCCGCCGCGATCGGGAGGGCATTCGTGAGCAGCGTCGAGGTGCCCGCGGTCGCGAGTGGGGAGCCGCGCTGGAAGCCGAGCTGCAGCGCGACGAAGGCAGCACCGTGCGCAGCGAGCACGAGCGGGACGAACGCGACATGGTGGACGGCCGCCTTGGTCGCGACGTCGCCGGCCGCATAGAGCGTTCCGGCGGTCAAACCGAGATTCACCGGGACGAGCGCGCCGGCGAGGACGGCGGACACGCCGAGCCAGACCAGCACGTTCCACGGCGACCCGTTCGAGCCGTGCACGCCGCCGCCGGCGAGCGAGCCCCCGAGCAGGGCGAGGCCGCCGACGGCGAGCCACACCGGCCGCCACTCGACGGCATGCCCCCGGCGCTGGGCGAGCGCGGCCAGGATCCCGATGCCGCCTGCCGACGTCGCCTGCACGAGCGAGAGCGGCGCGAGCGCGAGCGCCGCGACGTAGCACGCCCACCCCGCCAGCCCGACGGCGAAGCCGACGAACCACGCCCGGTCGCCGAAGAGCGCGCGCAGCGACCGCAGCGGCCGCCGCAGAGAGAGCGGCGGCAGCTCCTGCGCGGCTCCGTGCTGTTCGAGCCATCCCCAGTTGAGCGCGAACGCGGAGAGCAGCGCGAGGGTGAGCCCCGCGGCGACGGTCACCTCCGCTCGCTCTGGAACGGCAGGTAGGCCTCGGCGGCGAGCGCGGCGATGCCGACCCGCGGCAGGTCGCGCCGCCGCTCGTACACCACGAACCGCCGTTCCCAGCGCGGGAAGAACTTGCGGTTGAACGCGAGGAGATTGTCGAGCTGGAAGTGCCCTTTGAGCGTCAACAGCGCGCGCCGCTGGATCTCCTGCAGGCCCGAGAGCTCGGCCTCCGGCGCGAGCAATGCGGCGAACGGCGCGAAGTTGAGCGACAGGCGCTCGAAGCCGTGGTCCCGCGCCCAGGCGATCCCCTCGCAGATCAGCCACTCGTTGAACCCGTTCGGCGTCGTGCGCAGACGCGGCATGGACGAGAGGGACAACGCGGAGCGGGAGATCGCGAAGTGCAGGAACCCGGCGGCGCGCCCGTCCGGTGCGAAGCCGACGACGAACAGCGCCTCGTCGTCGCCCAGCCCGAAGAGCGCGTCGAGCGCCATCACGAAGCCGCGCTCCGGCGCGTCGCCGCGCCAGTCGCGCGAGACGTCCTCCAGCTCGCGTCTGACGTTCGGCGCGATCTCGGACGGCCGCAGGACGCGCGCGGTATAGCCCGCAGCGGTGAGCCGGTGCACGGACTGGCGCACCTTCCGGATCGGCCGGCCCTCGAGCGAGAAGGACGTCGTGTCGACGATCGCCTCGTCGCCGTGATAGAGCGCGTGCAGCCCGCGTGCCGCGTAGAGCGGCAGGAACGACTCCGAGGCACCGAGGATCGCGATCCGCCAGTCGCGCTCGTGCGCGTACGCGACGAAGCGGTCGACCACGACGCCGAGTTGCTCGCGTGGGCCGATCGGGTCGCCGGAGACGATCGCGACGCCGTTGACGACGCGGTAGGCGAGGAACGCGGTCTCGTCGTCCGAGAAGAAGTACGCCTTGTCGGCGCGGAGCACGAACGGGGCGAGCGTGTCGGCCCCCCACGCGTGCACGAGCGCCCGGGCGAGCGCACGGTCGCGCTCCTCCTGCACGACACGGTGGCGCCAGGGAGCGATCCACGCCGACAGCGTCCACAGGAGCGCGCCGGCGCCCAGCAGGAGCAGCGAGAGCGGAAACCAGTCGCCGAACCCGCCCGTGAAGTGGGGCGACCCGCTGACATGGACGGCGGTCAGCCCGTCCAAGGTCTCGCGGGAGGCGAACCGCAGCGTGAAGGGCTGGTCCGCCGCCATGCGGTTCAGCCAGATCGCCGTGAGCGCGTAGAGCGCGATCGACCCGAGCGCCGTCGCCAGTCGTGCCACGACGATCCGGCGTCCGGCGACGTCGCCGGGGCGGTCGAAGTCGTGCCGCCGCGCGACGAGCAGGACGAGCACGACCGTCGAGGCGAGCGTGCCGTGGTTGAAGCCGAAGAGCACGTGCAACGTCGTCGACAGGACGTCGACCGCGAGCGCGAGCTGCCACGCGCGCCGCCGCCGACGGGCGAGCCCGCGCGCCGCGATCAGCATCGTGATCGCTGCGAACACGCCCGCGGCGTGTGCGAGCGGCCCGGCGGCATCAGGCGTGAGCGCGTGCAGGAATCCGGTGTCGCTGCCCGGGAGAATCGCGTGCAGCAGGTTGAGCAGCCCGCCGAGTGCGACGACCGTCGCGACGAGGAAGGGCGCACGGGCGACGCCGCTCCGGGCGCGGGCGAGTAACGCGACGCCGATCGCCACGGCGGCCGGAGCCACGACCACCGCATGGACGTGCGCCGCTGTGTCGAGCGCGCTGCGGAGGGAGACCTGGCGAACCACGGCGATCGAGGCGCCGAGCTCGAGGTAGCCCCAGACACCGACGGCCAGGCCGAGCACGAGTGCGGCCGTCGACCGCTCGAACCCTGCCCAGCGCGCGTAGAGGCCGAGCAGCGCGGCGGCGGCGGCCCACACGACGAGGTACCAGGCGATCGGAACGGCGGCGTGGCGCGCGAGGTCGTCGAGCGGCAGCGCCTGCCCGAGGCGCGGGCCCGGCAGCGCCGGATGCAGGAGGTACATCCACCCCGTCGCCGCTGTCGCGACGAGGAGGACGAGCGGGAAGCCCGCAGCCTTACGCACCTTCGAGCCCCCTCGACGCGGCGAGGTATGCGCGTGCTGCGTTCCCGCGCCAGATCGCCCAGTTGTGGCCGCCGCGCACGACGAAGAAGCGGTGGCGGAGCCGCAGCCGCGCCAGCGTGTCCGCGAACGCGCGGTTCTGTGCAGCCTCGCGGTCGTCCGTGCCCGTGTAGAACCAGAAGAACGTGTGGGCAGCACGCAGCTTCCGTGCCGCCGCGGCGATCGTCAGCTGGGGGCTGTTCCTGCGCAGCAAGGCGCGCCGGTGGCCGAACACCGAGCCGATGTCGTCGGCGCGCTCGTAGCCGGACCAGCTCTCGACGACGTGAAATTCGCGGGGATGGTGTAGGGCGATGTTGAGCGCGCCGTAGCCGCCCTCCGAGAGCCCGCCGATCCCACGGCCGCGGCCCGACCTGATCGTCCGGTAGCGCGCGTCGACCGCACGCACGACGTCGCGCGCCAGGAACGTCTCCCAGCGTTCGCGCCGGCCGACGCCGTTCGCCCACTCCTTGTCGGTGAACGACCCCGTCGAGCCGAACGGCATCACGAGGATCATCGGCCGGGCGCGGTGCAGCGCGACGAGCTCGTCCTGGACGACGCCCAGGCGCACCGTGGCGACGAACGCCCCCGGCCGTCCCGGGACGCCGTGCAGCAGATAGAGAACGGGGTACCGCCGGCCCGGGTGCGTGCCGTAGCCCGGCGGGAGGTAGACGTCGACCGGCTGGCGGCGCCCGCCGACGGCCGCGCTGGCGACGTAGAACCGCTCGGCGATCCCGTGCGCCGTCACGAACGGCGCGTCGTGCGGCGGCGCGAACCCCCGGTAGACCCAGTAGTTGTCGAGGTAGCGGTAGGCGCCGACGAACCCGACGCCGAGGAAGGCTGCCAGCAGCGCGGCGGCCGCCCAGCTGCGCAGCGGCGCCGGGAGCGCCTGCGTGGTCATCCTCCTGTTGTAGGACGCCCGGCCTGAATGGAGCGTTAACGCGTTGGCTTCGCCAGGTTCGCGAGCGCAAGGCGCAGCCATGGGACGGCGTGCGCCTGCCACAGCGGTGTCTCGTGCGCGCCCCTATAGACCTCGAAGACGTGCCGCACGCGGCCGGCCGAGAGCTCGCGGTCGAGCTGCACGTTCTCGGCGAGGAAGCGGCGGTCGCCCCGGCCGACGTAGAACGCGAAGAACGTGGAGCGCCGGCGCAGATCCTCGACGAACGTGTGCGCGCTCGCGGCCGGTCCCCGCGGGAGCGCGCGGGTGCCGCTGGGATCGGTCGGGTGGAAGTACCCCGACCAGGACTCGATCACCGAGAACGTCGCGGGATTGTGCAGGCCGACGATCGTCGCGCCGTACCCGCCGGCGGAGAGCCCGACGATCGCGCGTCCGGTCCGCGAGCGAATCGTGCGGAAGTGCGCGTCGATGTACCGCGGCACCTCGCGCGCCACGTACGTCTCCCAGTTCCGGCCGGCGCCCCAGTTCAGGTACTCCGAGTCGGAATCGCCGGTACGCGCGCCCTGCGGGAGGACGAGGATCGCCGGACCGAGCTGCGCCATCGCGTCCTCGAGCCACGCATTGCCGCGGTAGGAGGCCGCCGTCGCAGGCAGGCCGTGCAGGAAGTAGACGACGGGGAAGCGGGTGTGCGGGAGGTCGTCGTAGCCGTCCGGGAGGATCACCCGGGCGTGCACCTTGCCCTGCAGGGCGACTGACGTGATTCCCTCGTCCAGATCGCGGTTCTGGTGCAGCAGCGCCGCCGTTGCTCCCGCCGCGCACATCAGCGTCCCGACGACGACCGCGGCGTACCTGGACGAGCGTCTCACCCGGAACACCTTGCCCCATCGAGGGTTCCTCGCGCGCCGGGCAACGAATTCTTCACGTTTTGAGCGGTACGGTCGCCCGCATGACGACGCTCGCTGCGCTCGTGACGGCCGCGCTGCTCCCGGGATTCGCGCCGGCGTCGCCCGGCCCGGGCGGAGGCCAGGTCTTCGCCGGCACGTTTCCGGGCACCGAGCGTCCGGGATACGTGTACCTCCCGCCGGGCTTCACGACGGAGGCGCGCTATCCCGTCGTCTATCTCCTGCACGGGATGCCCGGCTCGCCGTCCGAGTACATCGACGGGACACAGCTCGCCGCGTTCGCAGACGACGCCATCAGCTCCGGCGCGACGCGCGCGTTCATCGCCGTGATGCCCGCGGCGGGGTCGACGGCTCAGTACAACGGGGAGTGGGCAGGCCCCTGGGAGCAGCGGCTGATCACCCGTGTCGTGCCGTGGGTCGACGCGCGCCTGCCGACCGAGCCGACGGCGGGCGGGCGTGTGATCGCAGGGTTGTCCGCCGGCGGGTACGGGGCCGCCGACATCGGGCTGCGCCACCCGGACCTGTTCCGCACGATCGAATCCTGGAGTGGGTACTTCCGGCCGCTGCACGACGGGCCGTTCGCGCACGCAAGCCACGCGGTCCTGGACGCGAACGACCCGACGAGGCTCGTCGCGGAGGAACGGCCGGCGCTCGCCCGGGCGAAGACGCGGTTCTTCGTCTCGACCGGGCCGCCGCACAGCCACTGGGCGCCGCCCGCCGACACTATCGACTTCGGCGAGGAGCTGCGTGCCGTCGGTCTGCCGTGCGCGCTGAGGGTCTACGCCGGCCGCGGCGGCCAGTGGAGCCGTCAGCTCGCCGACGGACTCCGGTGGGCACTCGGGCCGACGTGACGCGTAGAATTCGAGCATGCTCGGGAACGTCCTCACCGCGATCGTGACGCCGTTCCGCGAGGACGAGTCGATCGACTTCGACGCGTTCCAGCGGCTTGCCCGGCACCTCGTCGACCACGGCTCCGACGGCCTGGTCGTCGCCGGGACGACCGGCGAGAGCCCGACGCTCTCCGACGACGAGCGGCTGGACCTCTTCCGCGCCGCCCTCGAGGCGGTCGGCGACGACGCAACCGTCGTCGCAGGCACCGGCACGTACTCGACGCGCCATTCGATCCATCTCACGGAGGAGGCGCACGAGCTCGGCGTCGACGGCTTCCTCGTCGTCACGCCGTACTACAACAAGCCGCCGCAGCGCGGCATCGTCGCGCACTTCGAGGCGATCTCACACGCGAGCGACCGGCCGATCCTCGTCTACAACATCCCGTCGCGCGTCGTGATCAACATCGAGCCGGAGACGATCAGCCGGCTCGCCGAGATCCCGTCCGTGCGCGCGGTGAAGCAGGCCAACGACGACCTCGCGCAGGCGCGGCACATCGTCGCGACCGAGCTCGACCTCTATGCGGGCGACGACAACCTCCTCCTCCCGTTTCTCGAGGTCGGCGGTCGCGGCGGCGTGTGCGTGCACACGCACGTCGTGGGCCGGCAGGTCGCGGAGCAGGTGCGTGCATTCCGCGCCGGCGACGTCGAGCGCGCGCGGGAGATCGACCGCGAGCTCGACCCGGCGTACGAGCTGCTGAAGGTGCAGACGAACCCGGTCGCGATCAAGGCTGCGCTGAACCTCCTGGGCCACGGGGTCGGTGGACACCGGCTGCCGCTGCCGCCGCCGACCGACGATGAGGTCGCGGCGGTGCGCAGCTGCCTCGAGCGCCTGCACCTGCTCGTCACGGCCTGAGCTACGCTCCCCGGACTCGGCGACGACGGAGAGTGACGCCTCCCGAGCCGGTCGCCTGGCTCACGTGACGAGCCGACAACGAGGCCGTCCCGAGGACGGCGAAGTGCGGTGGCACCGCGGGATCGCCTTCCCGCCCGCACCCCCCAGGCGTCCGCGAAGGGAGGTGCGACCGAATGGAACGGATCCTGACGACGCAGCTGGCGGCGCACGCCGGCGAGCAAGTCGTCCTGCGCGGCTGGCTGCACCGGCAGCGCCGGCTGTCGCGCGTGGCGTTCGTCGTGCTGCGCGACCGCGCCGGCACGGCGCAGATCGTCGTCGACGAGGGCCTCGACCTGTTGCCCGAGACGGTGATCGAGGTCCGGGGGCAGGCGGTGCCGAGCGAGCAGGCGCCGGGCGGAGTCGAGGTGCACGAGGCGCAGCTGCGCGTGCTCGCGCAGCCGACCGCGCCGCCGCCCGTCGAGCTGCACCGGCCGGAGCCGCGGGAGTCGCTCCCCGTTCGACTCGACCACGCGCAGGTCTCGCTCCGCCATCCAGCCGTCCGTGAGCGCTTCAAGCAGGCGGCCCGTGCCGTGGCGGCGTTCCGCCGCACGCTCGAGGAGCTGGAGTTCACGGAGATCCAGTCGCCGAAGATCGTCGGCGCCGCGACCGAGGGCGGCGCCAACGTCTTCCGGGTCGACTATTTCGGCCGCGACGCGTTTCTCGCGCAGAGCCCGCAGCTCTACAAGCAGATGATGGTAGGCGTCTTCGAGCGCGTCTTCGAGACCGGACCGGTCTTCCGCGCGGAGCCCCACGAGACCGGCCGTCACCTCGCCGAGTACTACTCGCTCGATGCCGAGCTCGGCTTCATCGAGGATCACCGCGACGTGATGCGCGTCGTCGAGCGGTGCGTGCGCGCGATGCTGACCGCGGTCGGCGCGCCCGTACCAGAGCAGATTCCCGTCGTCCGGTTCGCCGACGTGCGCACCGGGAGCGAGCCCGACCTCGCCCCCGCCGACGAGCGTCGGATCTGCGCAGAGTTCGGCGAGCTCGTCTTCGTCGAGGGCTTTCCGACGGCGAAGCGCGCGTTCTACACGCACCCGGGGCCCGATCCGGAATGGTCGAACAGCTTCGACCTGCTCTACCGGGGCCTCGAGATCGTCAGCGGGTCGCAGCGCCTGCACCGCTACGACGACTACGTGGCGGCACTCCGCGCACGGGGGCTCGATCCGGGGCCGTTCGCGGACTATCTCGACGCGTTTCGCTGGGGAATCCCCCCGCACGGCGGCTTCGCGCTCGGCCTCGAGCGGTTCATCGCCCAAGTGGCGGGCGTCTCGAACGTGCGCGAGGTGACTCTGTTCCCGCGGGACCGAACGCGGCTCAGGCCGTGACCGTCCTAGACTGCGCTGCGAATGAGTGACGCATTGCGTGTGATCCCGCTGGGCGGGCTCGGCGAGGTGGGCAAGAACATGACCGTCTACGAGTTCGGAGACGAGTGCATCGTCGTCGACGCCGGCATGGCGTTTCCCCGCGACGAGCATCTCGGCGTCGACGTGATCCTCCCGGACTTCGGCTACCTGCGCGACAAGCACATCCGCGCCGTCGTGCTCACGCATGCGCACGAGGATCACGTCGGTGCGCTGCCGTTCCTGATGCGCGAGGTGCGCGTGAACGAGATCTGGGCGACCCGGCTCACGCTCGGTCTCGTCAAGTCGAAGCTCGACGAGCACGGCCTGCTCCGCGCCGCCGAGCTGCGCGAGGTCGACCCGTCGGCGGGGCCCCTGCCGCTCGGCCCGTTCCGCCTCGAGTTCATCCGCATGGCGCACTCGATCCCCGACTCCGTCGGGATCTCGATCGAGACGGGCGCGGGCCTCGTCTTCCATACCGGCGACTGGAAGCTCGACCACACGCCCGTCGACGGGCTGCGCACGGACGTCGGCCGGCTGGCCGAGCTCGGCAACCGCGGCGTCGATCTTCTCTGCGGGGACTCGACGAACGCCGAGCGGCCCGGGTTCACGCGCAGCGAGCGCGTCGTCGGAGAGGCCTTCCGCCAGATCATCCCGGCACGACGTGGGCGCGTCCTCGTCTCGAGCTTCGCCTCGAACATCCATCGGATGCAGCAGGCGATCGACGTCGGCATCGACTGCGGTCGCAAGGTCGTCGTCGTCGGGCGGTCGATGCGCCGCAACATGAACGTCGCGCGCAACCTCGGCTACGTCGAGATGCCCGAGGACATCCTCGTCAAGCCGGGCGACCTCGACGAGATCCCGCCGCACCAACAACTTGTGCTTTGTACGGGATCGCAAGGCGAGCCGCTGTCGGCGTTGACGCGAATCGCCTACAACGACCATCCCGCGATCAAGGTCGAGCGCGGCGACACGGTGATCATCTCGGCACGGCCGGTGCCCGGCAACGAGCTGCGCGTCCACGACGCGATCAACCGCCTGACGAAGAACGGGGCCGAGGTGCTGCACGAGGAGAACGCCGCCGTGCACGTCTCGGGCCACGCGCGCGCGGAGGAGCTGCGCACGCTCCTCAGCCTGATCCGCCCCAGGGCGGTGATGCCGATCCACGGCGAATACCGGATGCAGGCCGCGCACGCGCGGCTCGCGCAGGACGCCGGCGTGCCGGCGGGCTCGATCGTGATCGCCGAGAACGGCGACGTCGTCGAGCTGTCGCGCGACGGCGTGCGGATCGTCGACCGCATCGAGGCGGGGGTGACGTTCGTCGACGGGCTCGGCGTCGGGGACATCTCCGACGTCGCCCTCCGCGATCGCCGGCACATGTCCGAGGACGGTGTCCTGATCGTGGTGACGACGCTCGCGAACGGCGGTGCGTCGCCGCCCGAGCTGATCGCCCGCGGCTTCGCCGAGAACGACGACGAGCTGTTCTCGGAGCTGCGCGCCGAGGTGCGCGAGATCGTCCGGGAGCTGCTCGCCGACGACCGGCGCGAGGTCAAGCTGCTCCAGGAGCACATCCACGACGGTCTCGGCCAGCTGATCTACGACCGGACCAGGCGCAGGCCGATGATCTTGCCTATTGTCGTAGAGGTATGAGGCGCCTATGAGCACGCCATTGGGGACACGGCCCGAGTGGGCAGCGGTGATCGTCGACCACGCCGCCGAGGACGCGACCGCGCGCAAGCTCGTCGCGCAGCTCCTCGCGGTCGAGGTGGCCGCGCTCGCGTTCTGCCGGCTGCTCGAACGGTGGGCGCGCGGTGAGCCCGACCCCTCGACGCCGGGGCGGCGCCAGGCGGCGCTGCGCCGGGCGGCCGACCGCGTCGAGACTGCGCTGGCGGGGCTCGAGCAGCCGCTCGGCCGCTACCTGCTCGAGCTCGAGGCCAACCTCGCCGAGGGTCAGTCGTGGTTCGG
>JABFWJ010000169.1 GCA_013362295.1 Thermoleophilia bacterium | reverse complement strand
GTTCCACGATCGGCGCCGCGACGTGCTCGCGGTTGAGCGTGAAGAGGAGGGCCGGCGGCGCTTCTTGCTGGTGCACGAGACCGTGCGCGACGAGGTCGTGGAGGATTTGACGGACCCGCCGGTCCGACCGCCCTGTGATCCGGGCGACCTCCCGCCCGCTGAGCGGCCGAGTGGTGCGCGCAAGCGCAACCAGCACCTCATTCGTCAGGTGGGTACCGAGGACCGTGTAGGGCCGCGAGAGGTCCACAGCCAGAGTACAATAGCACGCAATTGCGTACAAAAAGACTCATGTGCGTACCATCGTGACGGAAGGCGATCTGGGCGCAGCGCCATCCCAGGCACGAAGAAGTCGGCACTCGCTCACTCCGGGAGTGCACATCGTCGACGATGGGCGGTGACGGGATCGAACCGCCGACCTCCTGGGTGTAAACCAGGCGCTCTCCCAGCTGAGCTAACCGCCCGATACCCCCAGCGGGATTCGAACCCGCGCTACCGGCGTGAAAGGCCGGCGTCCTAGGCCACTAGACGATGGGGGCGTTCAGGGGGAGAGTACCGTTGACCCGTGCCGGAGATTCGCGACGTCACCGAGGCCGACTTCGACGCAGTCTTCGAGCTGCTCGACGCGCGCAGCCGGGCGGCCTTCGGCATCTCTCAGCAAGATCGCAAGCACCTCCGGCAGCGCTGGGAGCTCCCGGGCGGGGAACGCTGGGTTGCCGTCGTGGACGGCACGGTCGTCGGGTACGTCATGCTCGACGAGGCCCATGAGATCGCGCACGCGGCCGTCGAACCCGAGGTCGGCGACGCCCTCTTCGCGCACGTCGAGGACGCGGCCCGCGAACGCGGCTTCGCGCATCTCGCCGTGGCGGCGGTGCCGGAGGACGAGCCGCTGTACACCGCCGTCCAACGCAACGGGTACACGCTCGAGCGCGAGATCCTCCGCATGTGGAGACCGTTGAACGGCACACTGCCCGAGCCCGTCTGGCCGGACGGCGTCACCGTTCGCACGTACGAGGACGCCGACGGCGAGCGTGTGCATGCCCTGCTCGACGACGAGTACGGCGGCTGGGATCCGAACTACGTCGCGCTGAGCCACGAAGGCTGGCTGGCGTTCATGACCGGCCACGACGAGTTCGACCCGGCGCTCTGGTACGTCGTCGAACGGGACGGCGAGCTCGTCGCGTGTGCATTGCACTGGAAGGAGAGCCGGGGCCGCGGCTGGGTGAAGGACATCGTCGTCCGCAACGCCGAACGCGGCCGCGGCATTGCGAAGGCGCTCCTCTACCGCGGTTTCCGCGCCTACGCAGATCGCGGCGTGGAGCGCGTCGGCCTGAAGGTCGACTCGACGAACCCGACCGGCGCGCCGCAGCTCTACGAGCGCCTCGGCTTCGAAACCGATCAGCGGCTGGGCATCTGGCAGAAGCGGTTGTGACGACGTCGACGACGGTCTCTCTGCTCCGCTGGCTGCGGCGCCAACTGCGCGAGCCGGCCGCCAACCGCGAACGGCTCGAGGCAGCAATCGCGAACGATGACCCCTCCGAAGCGCGCCGGCTCGTGCGCAGCATGGATTTCAACGACGCTCAACGGCGTCACGTCGAGTCGCTGCTCGACGAATGGGAGCGCGAGATCGCGAACTAACCGATGCGGCCCGCTATCGTCATTGACGAGACGTGAAGGGTCACACGCTCATCGTGGCGATCGCCGCGACCGCCATGGTCGCCGGGGCTGCGCCCGCCGCGTCCGTCAACCCGTTGCAGCGCGCGGCGCTGAAGGCACTTGCGACCACGCGGATCGATGCGCAGACGGCAGCGCGCGGCCGCGCCGAGGTACGCCGCGCGGCGCACCTCACGCACTCACTACCGAGCGGCCGGCGGGAGCACGTTCAGGTCGCACTCGAGGAACTGGCGTCGTTCGCGGGACGCATGACGCAGCCGCGCGCGCTCGTGCTGATCGGCGAATTGCGCGTGAACGACGACTACTTCGCCGCGCACTACGCACCGGCGCCGAAGACCGACATCACCGACGAGGACGGGGTCGTCTACCGCTACATGGGCGGGCGTTGCTTCGAGTTCCATCCGATCGCGAACTTCGGCGCCCTGAACGCACGAGTCGCGCGCGGCGACGCCGAGGGCACGAAGCGCCTGGCCGACGCGCTCGTCGCACGCGGCGTCTACCAGCACAGCGGCGGTATCGGCTGGGAGTACACCTTCCCCTTCGGCGGCGGCCGCGCACCATGGCTGTCCGGGATGGCGCAGGCGGTGGCCGCACAGTCGCTTGCGCGCGCGGCGAGTCTCGTCCCGGAAGAGTCGACGGCGCTGATCGGGAAAGCGCGCGCCGCCTACCAGGCGATTCCGGGGCGGCTCCTCACCGCGGTCGCCGCAGGCCCGTGGATCCGCCTCTACTCATTCACGTCGCTCCCCGTCCTCAACGCACAGCTGCAGGCCGTGCTCTCGCTGCAGTCGTACGCCGCGACGGCCGAGGACGCCGACGCAGCCGCGCTCGGAGCGAGCCTGCAGCGCAGCGCCGCCGCATCGCTCTCCCGTTTCGATACCGGCTATTGGAGCTACTACTCGCTGCCGAATCAGCCGTCGCCGCTCGACTACCACGAGTACGTCGTGCAGCTGCTGAAGCAGCTCGCTCCGGCGGATCGCAGGTTCGCGGACGCCGCGGTGCGCTTCGCCGCCTACGAGTCGCAGCCGCCTGCCTTCCAACTTGCGTCGAGTCCGCTCGGCGGGCTGACGTTCTGGCTCTCGATGCCGTCGAGCGTCTCGGTC
>JABFWJ010000429.1 GCA_013362295.1 Thermoleophilia bacterium | reverse complement strand
AGCGACTTTCACGACGTCGGGCCGGGGTGGGCGGAGACGGCGATCGCGCAGCTCGAGGCGGACGTCGCCGCGGGCGCGGTCGGCGTCGGCGAGATCGGCAAGGAGCTCGGGTTGTCGATCCGGAAGGCGGACGGGACACGGCTCCGCATCGACGACCCTGCGCTGGATCCCGTGTGGGCGGCGTGCGCGCGACTCAGGCTCCCGGTGTTCATCCACACCGCCGATCCCGAGGAGTTCTGGCAGCCGATCGACTACCACAACGAGCGCTGGCTGGAGCTCGCGCTCTTTCCGCGGCGCCGCTATCCGCCGGAGCAGTTCCCGAGCTTCGAGGAGCTGATGACGGAGCGCGACAACATGCTGCGCCGCAACCCGAAGACGACCTTCGTCATCGCGCACATGGGGTGGCACGCGAACGACCTGCCCCGGCTCGCGAAGCTCCTCGACCTGCCCAACGTGTACACCGAGGTGGGCGCGGTGCTCTACGACATCGGACGCCAGCCGCGGGCGGCGCACGACTTCTTCGTCCGCTACCAGGATCGCATCCTCTTCGGCAAGGACTCCTTCCAGCCGGAGGAGTACCCGTACTACTGGCGCGTCTTCGAGACGCGTGACGACTACTTCGACTACTACCGTCCGTACCACGCCTTCTGGAAGCTCTACGGGATCGAGCTGCCGGACTCGGTACTGAAGAAGGTCTACTACCGGAACGCGCTGCACATCACGCCGGGACTGCCGCAGGCCGGGTGGCCATGAGCCCGGGTGGCGCGCCTCTGGCGTAGCTCTCCCGCATGACCGACGCGACCGCCGTCAACTTCTCCTCGGCGCAGGTTCTCGAGGAGCGATCACCGTACGCACCGCCACTCGAGAATCCGCTCCCGCGCGCCGTCACGCGCCGGAACTTCTTCCAGCTGCTCGACGGCGAGTGGAAGTTCGATCTCGACCTGGAAGACCGCGGCATCCGCGACGGGTGGGCGATCGAGCACGAGTACTCCGACGTCGCCGTCTGGCCGGGTTCCGTCGAAGCACATCTCGCGCGGGCGAAGGTCGAGCAGAAGGAGAATCAGGAGCAGGCGCCGAGCAGTGCTCCGGCGCGGCCGTGGGAGGACAAGGTCGTCGCGTGGTACGAGCGCGAGTTCTCGCTCCCCGATCGTTCGGGGTTTCCCGAGTGCTCGATGTTCCAGATCACCTTCGGCGCCTGCGGCTACGAGACACGTGTGTGGCTCAACGGCCACGCGCTGCGGACGATCGAGGACGAGGAGGTCCACTACGGCGAGTACACGTCGTTCTCGTACGAGCTCCCCGACGCGATCCTGCAGCCGGTGAACCGCCTGACGGTGCGCGTCGAGGACTCGCTCGACGCCGACCTGCCGCGGGGGAAGCAGGAGTCGAGCATCTACAAGCGCGGCGGGATCTGGTATCAGACGTACACGGGCGCGGTGCGGAGCATCTGGCTCGAGGTCGTCGAGCGGAACCGGCTGCGCTCGCGGATCGGCGTCGTCGCGACGGTGGAGGATCGCTTCGCACGGTTCAACGTCACGACGCGGATCCACGACCCGGGGCAGTATACCGTCAGGCTGAGCGTCTTCGATCGCGACAGCGACAGGGCGAGCGCGATCGCGACGTCGGAGTTTCCGCTGCGACTGGAGGCGGGACAGAAGCAGCAGCGCCTGCCGATGGAGATTCCGGGCGCGGAGCTCTGGTCGCATGCGGAGCCGAACCTCTATCTGCTCGTCGCGGAGCTCGTCGACGGCGACGGATACAGCGCGCAGGTGCAGAGCCACTTCGGGCTGCGAAAGGTCGAGTCGCGCGGCTGCTGCTTCTACCTGAACGACGAGCGCCTCTACATCGACGGCATCCTCTATCAGCCGGCCGGCGCGACCTACGACGAGATGCGCGCTCACTTCGACGCGATGCAGCGGCTGGGGTGCAACCTGGTGCGCGTGCACATCGCCGGGATCGACCCGCGCATCTACAATCTCGCGGACGAGATGGGGATGCTGCTCTGGGTCGAGGTGCCGAGCCCGCACCGCTCCAGCCAGCAGAGCCGGGCGAACCATCACGCGGAGCTGCTGCGGATGCTCTCGGTGGTCGAGACGCATCCGTCGGTGTGCATCGTCAGCCTCTACAACGAGGACTGGGGCGCACAGGACATCGCGACCAATCCCGAGACGCGCCGCTACATCGTCGACACGTACCATTTCCTGCGCGTGAGCTATCCGCAGTTCCTGGTCGTGGACAACGACGGCTGGCATCACATCTCGTGGGAGGGGCGGCTCAAGTCGGACCTGCTGACGGTGCATCTCTACACGCCGGATCTCGACCGATGGCGGGAGCTGCTCGACCGGGTGGTCGCCGGCGAGACGGAGGGCGTGGCGGCCGAGCCGCTGATCGTCGGCGATCCGTTCTTCATGCGCGGACAGGTGCCGCTCGTCGTCAGCGAGTGGGGCGGGTTCGGCTTCCAGGATTACGGCGGCCCGAAGGACGCCGCCGAGCGCACGGCGCGGATCCGGGCGTTCAAGAAGGAGCTTCGCGCGCGCGGATTCGCGGGCGACGTCTACACCCAGGCGACGGACGTGGAGGATGAGCGAAACGGGTTGATCGACGCGACGACGGGCGAGCTGAAGGTCGCGCCCGGAGTGCTCGACTCCGAGGGGAGCCAGCCGGCGTGACGGCGACGCGCAACGCGGCCGCATTCCTCGCGGCGTTGATCGCCTGCCAGCACGGCGTGCCGCGGCTCGGCGCGCGCGACGCCGTCGGCGCGGTCCCGTCGC
>JABFWJ010000001.1 GCA_013362295.1 Thermoleophilia bacterium | reverse complement strand
GCTCAGCTTCCTCGGCGCCGGTATCGTCGGCGCCGTCCTGCTCGCACCGGTGCGGCTGCTCGGCAAGCGCCTCGGCGACCTGATCGTCGTCATCGCGACGCTGGGCGCGATAGGGATCGCACTCGGAACCCTCGTCAGCCTGCTCGTGAGCGAGTACACGCCGCTCTTCGGCTTCATGGAGGTCGGCTACCGGCTAGCAATCGTGCTGACGCTCCTCTTCGACAGCCTGACGACCGTCTTCCTCGGCGTTTTCCTGCTGATCGTCGGGCCTGAGCTCATCCGGGCGTTCAGGACACCGCGGAGAGCTGGATGAGGAGGGCGACCGTCGACGTCCGGCGGTAGTCAGCCTTTGGCGTATTCCTCGGCGGTCCGCGAATCGAGCTCGAACCCGACGACGGGCTCGTCCCCGACGACCCAGGCGTCGTGCCCCGGCTCGATCACGTAGGCCTGGCCCGTGCGGATCTGTTCGGTGCCATCATCGTGGGCGACTCGCGTCGTTCCGGACTGCAGCAGCCCAACGTGGTGGGCCTGGCAGCGCTCGTCCCCAACTACGGGCTTGATGCAGTCCGACCATCTCCAGCCCGGCTCCAGCCGCATTCGGGACGCGCTCGTGCCGCCCGTCCGAACGATCTCCACCGTCGTCTTGTCCGATGTCCGACTCTCGTCCGGTGAGCCGAAGTCACCCACCTCGACACCTGCCATTCCTGCCTCCTTCGTTCGAGCGACCCGGAAGCGGCGATCCTACGCCGCCCCCGAGTCGCCGCCACCCTTCGCGTAGAGAGTCACGAAGCAGATCCCCGTCGGCACCGATTTCGCCGGCGACGTGCCGAAGCTCCTTGCACAACTCCTGGCCGTAGGAGGTGGACTTTCCGGCGGTGCTCTTCCTCGCGTGCTTGGTCCCAGTCTCCGGTGCAGTAGACGGCGAGCTCGGTGATCGCCGCCTCGCCGATGTCTGCGCGCGCGATCTCGCGTGCGTACCAGTGGCGGCCGCGTTCGTGCCATCGCTCCTCGAACTCGAGTACGAAGCCGCTTTCGGTCGCGTCGATGCGGGAGCGGACGACGCGGCCCGGTGCTGGGTGCTGCTGGAGGCGGAGCGCAACTGCCGCGTCGCGTCCTTTCGCTTGGACTCGCCAGTGCGGAACCGTGACGTCGAAGAAGACGTCGGGCGCAAAGAGGCCGTCGGCCGCCTCTCCGCTCTCGAGGAACGCGATCAGGCCACGTGAGAGCCGCTGCACGTGCGCGTCTGCGACGTCGGTGCTCATGATGCGAGCGCGGCCTCGAGGTTGCGCGCGACGACGGCCATCGTGCGCGCGTAGTCCTCCGCCGGACTGAACTCGACCAGCTCCGTCCCTGCGCTGACGAGCGGGATGTGCCCGGGCGGTGCGTAGTAGGCATCGCCGGCCTCGAACGTTTCCTCGCGATCGGAGTAGCGGAGCGTGACCGAGCCGGCGAGGACGTATCCCCAGTGAGGGCTCTGACACCGGTCTTCGGGCAGGCCTCGGAAGAACGGTGTCGCGTCGGCATCGGCGCGGAACGTCTCGAACCCGACCGTATACCCGTCGAGCTCGCCGTAGCGGCCGGCCAGCACGGGATTTTCCTCCTTGCGTGGCGCCGTCTCTCGCGACAGCTTCGGCATCTCGTGATCCTCCTTAGACATCAGGTCTGGACATGATGTCCAGTTTCGGGCGGACGTTACCACCTCCGAGACACGTTGTCTAGACTTGATGTTCATGTACGCGCCCCGCCGGAATCGCAGCAGCGCCTCACGCGAGCGGATCCTCGACGCCGAGCGCGTCCTGCTCGAGGAGGGCGCCTTCCACGAGACGACAGTCGAGGAGGTCGCCGAACGCGCCGGCGTCTCCCGCGCCACCCTCTACGGGCACTTCGGCTCACGACTGGGCCTCGTAGACGCCATGTGCGAAAGCTTCGACGCGAACCCCGCGCTCGTCGCGCTCCGCGAGACGACCGACCTCGACCTCTGGATCGCGCGCGTCGTCGACTTCTGGTCGACGGAGGAGAACGTCCTCGCGCAGCTGTACGGCGCCGCTGCCGTCGACGCCGCCGCGCGTGATCTCGTCGAGCGTCAGACGCGCGACCGCCACGGTGAGCTCGAGGCGCTCCTGCGCGCCGTCGGTCGCGACGACGGCGACGCTCTCGCCTCGCTCGCCCTCCTCACGAGCTTCGAGGCCTACCTCGAGCTGCGCCGCCGCCTCGGCAAATCGAAGCGGCAAGTCGTCGCCGTCCTTCAGCGGAACGCCCGCGCGCTCTTGGCGGTGTGAAGCCGTTTCGCGGAACCGCTGTCGCGGGAAAGTTGGCTGCGGCCCAGACGCCGGAGACATGACGAGGTCTTCCGCAGCGAAGGCATCCGGATCGTGAAGACGCCTGTGCGAGCGCCGAAGGCGAAGGCGTTGGTTTCACACTGCACCTCCTGGTGTTGATTCGATCGGTTCTCGGTTGGAGAGGGGCCGGCCGAGCTGTTTGACGAGTCGCGGGTCGCCCGGCGTGGGCGGCTGGTAGAGGCGTTCGTTCTTGACGTTGGCCTTCTCGGATGTGAGCAGGCCGGCCTGGTGCCAGGCCTTGATCGTGGTCGTGTGGACGCCGAACTGGACGGCGATCTCGCGGAGGGTGAGTAGGCCGCTCGCGCTGCGAGCCCAGGCCGACCGCAGCGCCCGCCGGCTGCACGGACGCTGGCACGCGCTCGAGAGCCGAGGCAAGCCCGCTCGATCGTCGTCGTCGCGGTCACGCGAGCTCGCCGCACACTGCTGGGCGCTC
>JABFWJ010000068.1 GCA_013362295.1 Thermoleophilia bacterium | reverse complement strand
CGAGCCGCGCGCTCACGGAAGCTCTTCGGCGACCTCGTCGACCGCGCGCCGCGCGATCGCGATCATCTCCTCGAGCTCCGCCTCGCTGACGACGAACGGTGGCGAGAAGGCGATCGTGTCCGACGCGGGCAGCGCGCGCGTGATCAAGCCCTGCTCGAGGCAGCGGGCGTAGACCCGCGGGCCGACCTTGAGCGCCGGGTCGAACGGCTCGGCGCCCGGAGCGAACTCGACGGCGCCGATCAGGCCGAGTCCCCGCACGTCGGCGACGATCGGGTGGTCGGCGAACGCCCCGCGCAGGCGCTCGTGCATGAAGGCTCCGCGCGCGGCCGCCTGCTCGACGAGGCCGTCGCGCTCGAGCACGTCGAGGTTCGCGAGCGCCGCCGCCGCAGCGAGCGGGTGTGCGCTGTAGGTGTAGCCGTGCCCGAACGCGCCGAGCGTGGCGCCGCCCTCGACGAGCACATTCCAGACCTGCTCCGAGACGAGGCACCCGGACAGTGGGAAATAGCCGGACGTGATCCCCTTCGCCACCGTCGCGAGGTCCGGCTCGATCCCGAACTCCTCGGCCCCGAACCAGCGGCCGAGGCGGCCGAAGCCGGTGATTACCTCGTCGGCGATCAGCAGCACGTCGTACCTGCGCAACACCTCCTGGATCCGCCGCCAGTACGTGCGCGGCGGTACGATCACGCCGCCCGCGCCCAGCACGGGCTCGCCGATGAACGCAGCGACGGTGTCGGGTCCCTCGGCCAGGATCAGCTGCTCGAGGTCGTCGGCCATCCGCTGGGCGAACTCCTCCTCGCTCTCGTCCGGCCGGCCTTCCCAGAGGCGGTGCGGTGCCGTCGTGTGCCGGATCATCGGTAGCGGCGCGTCGAAGCCTGCATGCAGGCTCGGGAGACCGGTCAGGCCGGCGGTCATCACCGTGACGCCGTGATAGCCGCGCTGCCGCGAGACGATCTTCTTCTTCCCGGTGCGGCCGAGGACGTTGTTGTAGTACCAGACGAGCTTCACCTGCGTGTCGTTCGCGTCGGAGCCGCTGTTACCGAAGAAGACCCGCGACATCGGCGTCGGGTAGAGCGACAGCACCCGCTCGGCCACCTGCGCCGGCAGGTCGGTCGACATCGACGAGAACGCGTGGTAGTAACCGAGCCGATTCGCCTCGTCGCGGAGCGCCTCCGCGATCTCGCGGCGGCCGTAGCCGACGTTGACGCACCAGAGCCCCGCCATCGCATCCAGGTAGGTGCGGCCGTCCGACGCGTGCAGCGTCACGCCTTTCCCCTCGACGATCACGGGCGCCGTCGACGTCGCATGCTGGTCGAGCTGTGTGAAGGGATGGAAGACGTAGCGCCGGTCGAGCTCCTCGACCGTTCGCTGCTCAGTCGTGCGCATTGCGGTATTCCGCGCGATCTGCGAACCTTCGCACACCGGGGAGGGCTTTCGCAATCCAGATCTCGCGCGTCCACGTCTACGCCGTTCGGTACACGCTGGCCGGCGGCGCGTTCACGATGTCCGGGGGGCGCGTCGCGAGCGAACAGGACGCAACGCTCGTGCGAATCGAGACCGACGACGGCCTCGTCGGCTGGGGTGAGCAATGCGTCTTCAGCCCGAACTTCCTCTCCGCCCACGGCGGCGGCGCACGCGCGACGCTCGAGCTGCTGGCGCCGGCTGTGGTGGGTGCCGACCCGCGCCAGGTCGAGGTCGTCTACGCCCGGATGGACGCGGCGGTGAAGGGCCACCCGTATGCGAAGTCGGCGATCGACATTGCCTGTTGGGACCTCCTCGGCAAGACGACCGGCCTCCGCGTCGGCGACCTGCTCGGCGGGATCTTCCAGGACGAGTTCCCGCTCTACACCGGGATCGGGATCGCCGCGCCCGAGGAGATGCGCCGCCGGACGGAGGAAGCCCTCGACGCCGGCTACCGGCAGCTCCAGTTGAAGGTCGGGACCGACTGGCGCGAGGACGTCGAGCGCGTCGAGAGCTGCCTCGAGCTCCTCGGCGGCGCCGAGCGTGTGATCGTCGACGCGAACGGATTCTGGACGCAGGCCGACGCGACGCGCTTTGTCGCCGCCGTTGCCGACCACGACGTCTACATCGAGCAGCCGTGCGCGACGATCGAGGAGTGCGCGCAGGTGCGGCGACGATCGCGGCGGCCCTTCGTCCTCGACGAGAGCCTGACCGACCTGGCCGCGCTCGAGCGCGGGCGGGAGGCGGCCGACGCCGTCCGCCTGAAGCTCTCCCAGTTCGGCGGCATCACTCCGCTCCGCAAGGCGCGTGACCTCGCGGCGGCCTGGGGGCTCGCGATGACGCTCGAGGACTCCGGCGGCGGCGATGTCGTCACCGCGGCGACGGCGCATCTCTCGTGCAGCGTCCAGCCGCGCCTGCTCCTGAACGGCTTCCTCGTCGGCGAGATGGTGAACGAGCGGTTCGCGGCCGGAGCGCCGCGGGCCGTGGACGGACGCGCGCGGCTGCCGGCCGGGCCCGGCCTCGGCGTCGAGGTGGACGAGGCGGCGCTCGGCGAACCGGTGTTCCGAGTCGGTTGATCGCCTCCGTGCGCATTGCGATTCGGCGCGCGGACTGCGAACATCCGCCGATGGCGATCGCACCGTCCTTCGTCGGTTCCCGGCTACGCGACCCGGAGCTCCTTCGCCTCGACCTCTTCGTCGCGGGCGAGTGGACGCCCGCATCCGACGGCGGGCGCTTCGACGTCATCGATCCCGCGACCGGTGAGCCGGTCGGCGCGGTCGCGAGCGCGACGCGCGACGACGTGCGCCGCGCGATCG
>JABFWJ010000113.1 GCA_013362295.1 Thermoleophilia bacterium | reverse complement strand
ATCTCCTCCGGCGCGATGACCACCATCCTCGGCCGGTGGCCGTTGCGCACCGTCCGGTCGAGCTCCTCGCCGACGAGCTTCAGGTGGTGGAGGACGATGTTCTCGATGTGCCGCTGGTAGCGCGCCTGCGACCAGCCGCCCTGATCGTGCTGGCCCGGCACCTCCTCCGTGTCGTCGGCGATCTCCTCGAGCCTTCCGTCCTGGAGCCGATAGAGCACCCCGCGTTCCCTCGACACGACGGCGACGAGCGCCCCCTCGCCGCGGCCCAACTGACCCGCGAGCGGCGTCAGCCACAGCTCGGGCCCGATCGCCCAGCCGTCGGCCGGCTCGAGCAAGGGCACGATGCGGAAATAGTCGTCGGCCGACGACGCGAAGACGGCGAGCGCGCGGGCACCCGCGCGGTCGAACTCGTTCTCGCCCCATTCTTTGATCCGCTCGAAGTCCGCCTCCAGCGCGAACCGGCAGTCGCGGCCGCGGTCGCGGCTCCGCTTCTCGGCCGTCTTCTCGGCGCCCTGGACGGTGGCGTCGAACTTCGTCTTCTCGTCCGGGATCGTCGGCAGCACGGACGGATCGAAGTCGACATAGATGCTGACCGCACAACCGTTCGCCGCGCGGAATCCGGCCAGCTCCCTCAGGAGCCCGTCAGTCACGACCGTGGCCATGGAGAATTCATAACCGCTCCGGCGGGAACTAGTCGTCGGGACCCGGCACGGGAACGTCCAGCCGCCCGCTGACGTTTACTACAACGAGACAAGAAATCGGAGAGGAGCACCTTGAGCGACCAGAACGACGTTCGTGAGCTGATCATCATCGGCGGTGGCCCCGCGGGGTATACGGCTGCGCTCTACGCAGCGCGCGCCGACCTGGAGCCGCTGGTGATCGAGGGCTTCCAGTGGGGCGGCCAGCTGATGATCACGAGCGACGTCGAGAACTATCCCGGCTACGCCGACGGGGTGATGGGGCCGGAGATGATGTCCGACTTCCGCCGCCAGGCCGAGCGCTTCGGCAGCGAGTTCATCACCGACGACGTGACGAAGGTCGACTTCTCGGGGAGCCCGTTCCGCGTCTGGGTCGGCAACGACGAGTACTCGGCCCGCGCCGTGATCGTCGCGACCGGCGCGAGCGCGCGCTGGCTCGGCATCGAGTCGGAGCAGCAGCACCGCGGCCGCGGCGTCTCGACCTGCGCGACGTGCGACGGCGCGTTCTTCCGCGAGAAGGACGTCTACGTCGTCGGCGGAGGCGACTCCGCGTTCGAGGAGGCGCTCTTCCTGACGAAGTTCGCGACCAGCGTCCGCCTCGTGCACCGCCGCGACGAATTCCGCGCCTCGAAGATCATGGTCGACCGCGCGGAGAAGAACGACAAGCTCGACTTCGTGCTCAACGCCGTGGTCGACGAGATCCTGGGGGACACGAAGGTCGAAGGCCTGCGCCTGCGCAGCACCGTCACCGATGACACCTGGGAGGTACCGGCCGACGGCCTGTTCGTGGCGATCGGCCACGACCCCAATACCGGGCTCTTCCTCGACCAGCTCGAGCACGACGCCGCCGGCTACCTGATCGCGAAGCCTGGAACGACCGAGACGAACGTTCCCGGCGTGTTCGCCGCGGGCGACGTCCAGGATCACACGTATCGGCAAGCGATCACCGCAGCCGGTTCCGGCTGTCAGGCGGCGCTCGACGCGGAGCGCTACCTCGCCGCGCTGGAGGGGCATCCGGGGACCGCGATGACCGCGCCCCGCCCCGAAGCCGCCGAGGTGTAGGCCCGCGGCGTGGTCGAGCGCCCGCGCTGGATCGATCTCGTCGACCCGTCGGAGGAGGAGCTGAGCAGCCACCTGCCCGCGGACATCCATCCGACCGCGCTCGCAGCGCTGCTCGCTCCCCACGTCCACGACGACGAGCCGCGGCCGCGCCTGCAGTCGCACGGTACCTACGTGCTCGGGGTGTTCCTGATTCCGGTCGCCGTCAGGGACGAAGACCGCATCTACTACCAGGAGGTCGACCTGATCGCGACCGAGGAGGTGTTCGTTTCGATCTCCAAGACGCCGCCGGGCGAGCAGCCGTTCGACCCGAAGCCGGCGCAGGAGGCGTGCCGGCTCCACGAGGAGGTCGGCATGTTCGTGTACCACCTCGTCGACGAGATCTCCGAGCGCTACCTCGACCTGATCGACGACCTCGACGACGAGATCGACGAGCTCGAGGACATGATCCCGGTCAAGCCGCCCCGCGAGGTCGGGCACCGGCTGCGCGAGCTGCGCGAGGACGTCCGCGGAATCCGCCGCACGCTCGCGCCGACGCGCGACGCGGTGCGCAAGGTCGTCGACGACCGCGTCGAGCTGGACGAGGGAGAGCTCTTCCCCCGCAACGTCGAGATCGCCTTCGGCGACGCGTTCGACAAGTTCCTGCGCGCCAGCGAGGGCCTGGATTCCTCGCGCGACGCGCTTGCAGGCGTGCGCGACTACCTCCAGGGGAAGATCTCGAACGACCAGAACGAGGTGATGAAGCGGCTGACGATGATCGCTTCGCTGCTACTCCTCCCCACCTTCATCGTCGGCCTCTACGGACAGAACTTCGTTCACATCCCCGAGCTCCGGTGGGCCTGGGGCTACTGGTGGTCGTGGGGCTGGATCGTCGCGACGACGATCGCCCAGCTCCTGTTCTTTCGCTGGAAGCGCTGGCTCTAGTAGCCAGGGCTAGGCGAGAGCCGCGAGCCGTCCGCGCGTGATCGGGCGCACGCAGCGCGGCGCGGCCGCGGGATCGGCGAGGATCGTGGCGCCCCGCAGCCGGCGAACGGTGTCGATCGGCCGGTCGAGCCTCATGCGGATCACGCCGACGCCGCGGATCACGTAGACGGTCCGGCAAATCACGGCGCGCGGCCGCGAGGCGTCGAGCAGCGGACGGTGCGGCAGGTACCACTCGAGCGGAGCCCGGTAGCGGAAGAAGTCGCCGAACACGGCGACGGGCTGCGCCGGCGTCCAGCCCTCGGCGACGAGCGCGTGGGCGAGCGCGTCGTATCGTGGAACACCGCCACCCGCGACGGGCCCCAGCGACAGCAGCGCGAGCCCGGCGGCGGCTGCGACGGCGGCCAGCCGCAGCGCGCGCCACGGCAGCGCCGCGAGCGCGCAGACCGCGCCGACGGCGACGAACGGCGCGATGCCCACGAGGTTGCGCAGCGAGAAGATGCGAACGCCTGCCGACCAGAGGACGGCCGCCTCCGCGAGCGGAGCAAGCGCGAGCACGGCGACGAGACGCCCCGCGGGCGAGAGACGCCACAGATACAGACAACCGGCGAGGACGAACAGCAGACCGACGATCGACACCGCGGCACCGGGCGTCGTGTTCGCATACGCCGTCGTGAAGAGCCGTGCGGGAGCCGCGACGACCGTGCGCAGCCGGAATGCGCCGATCCACCAGAAGCGGTCCCGGTGGTACTGCTCGAGCATCACCGGCAACCAAAGGACGGCGACCGCACCGCCGGTCAGCACGGCCGCCGATGCGCGGCGGCGAGCCGCACGCACGGCGGGCTCGAGCCAGAGCCAGGCCACCGCTGCCGCGACGGAGAAGCCGAAGAAGTAGTGCGTCAGGCCGCCCGCGGCGACGACGGCCGCCAGGGCGAGCTCGCGCCGGCGCGAGGGCGACTCCACCTCGGCGAGCAGGCACCGTGCGAGCAGGACCGAGAGCAGCGCGAGCAGCTCGTACGCACGCAGCTCGTGCCCCTGAACGACGAGCTGCCCGCCGAGCGCGGTGAGCAGCCCGGCGAGCGCGGCGAGCGGCAACGACACGAGCCGGCGCGCCAGGTCGACGACGGCCGCCGCGAGCAGCGCCCCGGCGAGCACCGAGAGCAGGCGCACATCCTGCAGCGGCGTCCCGGCGCGGTTTGCGAGCCAGGCGAGCGCGTACCAGAGCGGCGGCGTCGATTCGGTGCGCGCGACATGCGCGAGCAGCCGCGGGAAGGTCGGCTCGGTGACGATTCGCGCCGACGCGACTTCGTCCTGCCAGAACGCCTGCGTGTACACGCCGGGCAGGCGCACCGCCGCCGCGAGCAACGCGACGAGCACCATCACGCGCCGCTCCGTCATGGCGCGAAGCTACGACGCGCCACCTTGCAGAACCCTTGTCATCGCTACCCTGCCGCGCGTGCCGTACTTCATCTGTCCGAGGTGCAAGGAGCGCTCCGTCGACATCGACGCCCGCGAGGGCTTCTCGACCCAGGCTCCGGCCTGCCGCCACTGCGGCTTCGGCTTTCTCTTCGAGCTCCTCGACGACTACTACCCGGCCCCCGACACGGGCATGGTCGTCACGGACCAGAACCGGCGGATCCTCGCGATCGGGCGAGGCGTCTTCGAGCTGACCGGCTTTCCCGAGCCGGACCTGATGGGACGGGACCTCGTCGAGGCGCTCCAGTTCTCCGACCCGAAACCGGTCGAGCTCGCGCGCGAATGGGGCGTCCGCCGCCTCGGCGAGCGCGTGTCGATCAGGACGCGGGGCGGTCACCAGAAGCCGATCGTCGCGGACGTCTTCCCGGCCTACGACGACGACGGCGGCCTGCTGGTCGCGCTGACGCCCCTCCGCGGCACCGCCGAGGGGCAAGCCGCCGGCAGCTGAGCCTCACGCCGCAGCGGCGCGGCCCAGCGTCTCCTCGACCCACGCCTGCAACGCCTCGACGGCGTCGAGCGCCTCCTGCAGCTCGGCGAGCGCGAGTGGGTCGCCGCGCGTCTTCAGGAGGCCGAGCTCCTCGAGCCGATCGATCGCAACCGGCGCGAGCGCCGTCCGCGCCGCGCGCTCGATCGCCGCCTGCCGAAGCTTCCCGTCCTCCCGCTCGATCCGCGCCGCGAGCGATGCCGCCTCACCGGCAAGCGCGTCGGCATAAAGCGCAAGGTCGATGCTTCGCATTCCACGAGCGTACGCGCGCAGATGTGACGTGTCTGTGCCGACTCAGCGTCAAATTCGACTCGCCGGACAGAGGCCGACCGCGAGCGGACACTCCTCGCAGCGCGGGTTCCGCGCGACGCAGATCCGACGCCCGTGCCAGATCAACAGGTGCGGAAAGCGCGCCCAATCCTTCCTCGGGACGAGCCGGACGAGGTCGCGCTCGATCTTCACCGGGTCGTCCTGCTTCGTGAACGCCAGGCGCTGCGAGAGGCGGCGTACGTGCGTATCGACGACGATGCCCTGCGCGTTCCCGCGCTCGGCCGACACGACGTTCGCCGTCTTGCGCGCGACACCGGGCAGCTTCAGGAGCGCGTCGAACTCCTCCGGCACCTCGCCGTCGTGAAGCTCGATGATGCGCTGCATCGCCCCGCGTAGCGACTTTGCCTTCTGCCGGTAGAACCCGGTCGCGAACAGGTCCTGCTCCAGCTCTTCGACCGGGACCGCGAGGTAGTCCTCTGGGCGGCGATACTTGGCGAAGAGCTTCTCGGTGACGCGGTTGACGTTCACGTCCGTCGTCTGCGCGGAGAGCATCACCGAGATCAGGAGCTCGAGCGGGTTCGTGAACGCAAGCGCGATCTTCGCATCCGCGTGCTCGGCGGCCAGCCGGTCGACCACCGGTCCAATGCGCTCCTTTTTCGGCGCGACCTTCTTGCGGCGCGTCTCGGCGACGTAGCTGCGGGGCACGCTGCGACGGTACCCTCGCGGACGGTCAGGCGACGGCGACGGTCGCGCTCGGGGGCGGCCAGGCACCGCCGCCGAGTCGCGGCCCGGCGCAGACGAGCTCGAGGGCCGGACAGCCCGAGCACGTGAACTCGCTCGGTGTCGGGACGAACTCGCCTGCGTCGATCTGCGCGATCGCGGCCGAGAGCTCGGACTCGAGCGCCGGGAGCTCGAGGCGCTCGAAGGTCGTCGTGACAACCGCGTCCGCACGCTCCAGGAAGTGGTAAACCACCTCGACCTCGTCGGCGCCGGCGCGGAAACACGCCAGCGCGTAGACGAGGCGCTGCAGCCGGTAGTCGGCCTCGACGATCTCCTCGGGCGATCCTTCTGCGAGCGAGTTCGTCTTGTAGTCGAGCACGAGCGCCCGTCGTCCCTCCCGCCAGAGCACGTCGAGGCGACCGTGCAGGAGGACGCCGTCGTGCTCGAACGCGAACGGCCGCTCGGGGCGCGCGCCCTCGAGCGCCGCGATCCGCGCAGCGAGCTCCGACGTGCAGTATGCCTCCACGAACGCGGCGATCCGCGCGAGCTCGTCGTCCGTCACGGCCGGATACCAGCCGCGGACGATCTCCATGTCGGGAGGAACGGGCGCCGCGAGATCGACGATCTCGAGCAGGCGGTGCACGGCATCCCCGATCTCGGTCGCCTTCAGCCCGTGCGCACCCGGCACCGTTCCGCGCTCCTCGCGCAGACCGGCGACGCGCTCGACGTAGTAGCGGTACGAGCAGCGCTCGAAGAGCGCCAGGGCCGAGTAGGAAAGGCTGCGCACCTTGTGCAGCGGTGCGGCGGGCAGCGGCGCGAGCTCGGGCAACCGGTAGCCGCGCGGCGCGGGCTGCGTCGGCAGCTCGGCGAAGAGCTCGAGCTGTCCCCCCTCGCCCACGGCGGCCTCGGCCTCCGCCGGCTCGTGCACGGGCTGCCAGCGGTCGACGGTGAGGAGGAAGCGCGCGTCGTCGCGCTCGAGCTCGAGCGGGTCGCCGGAGACGCGCTCGATCTCCTGCTCGGCGCCGAGGCGCGCAAGCACCCAGCCGATCGGCGTGTCGCGGTCCTGCGCGCGCTCGGGATCGATCGCACCGGACACGATCAGCCGGTCGATCGCACGCGTCATCGCGACGTAGTACAGGCGCAGGCGCTCCGCGCGGTCCTCCTGCTTCTCGGCAGCGCGCACCTCCTCGTAGCTGAAGACGCCCCGCTTCTTGCCCGACTTCGGATCGACCACGCGGAAGCCGAAGCTTCCGTCGGGCCGCACGAGGATCTCGTCGGCCGAGGGCGCGCCGATCGCGTCGCGCCCCGCGTCGGCGACGATCACGACCTTGAACTCGAGGCCCTTCGCGGCATGGATCGTGAGCAGGCGAACGGCGTCGGCGCCTTCCTCCTCGGACACGGCCTCGAGCTGCGACGCACCGACCGCCTCCTGGTCGCGGATGAACTTCACGAAGCCCTCGATGTCGGGGCCGCGCAGCTCTTCGTACGAACGCGCGAGCCGCATCAGCTTCCGCAGGTTCGCGTAGCGGCGCTTCCCGTCCCATTGCGCGAGCACCGCCAGGTCGTAGTCGTGCGCGGAGACGATCTCCTCGCACAGCCGCTCGAGCGACTGGCGCGCCGAGGCGGCGGCGAGCCGCTCGTACCGCTGCTTGAATGCGCGGATCAGGCGATCGTCGTTCTCGGAGACTCCGTCGGGCAGCGAGCGCTCGATCCCCGCATAGAGCGGGCGCTTTCCCGCATGGCGGCGGATGAGAACGAGTGCGTCGTTCGACACGCCGACGAACGGCGACGCGAGCACGGAGACGAGCGCCTCGTCGTCGTAGCGGTTGTGCAACAGCCGCAGGTAGCGGAGCAGGTCGACGACCTGCTGCTGGCCGAAGTAGCCGCGGCCGGTCGCGCGGTACGTCGGCAGACCGGTGGAGCGGAGCGCCGACTCGTAGCGCTCTGCGTCGGTCCCCGCGGCGAACAGCAGCACGGTCTCGCCCGGCGTCGCCGCGCCAGTGTCCACGAGCTCGCGGACGCGCCGGGCAATCGCCGCAGCCTCGCCGTCGCGCCAATTCGCAGCGGCTTCGCGGTAGCTGCGCTTGTCGCTGACGAGCAGCTCGACGGGATGACCGAACACCGGATCGGGGAACTCACCCGAGGCCGCCAGCTGCTGGTAGTCCTCGCCGAACTCCTCGCCGAAGAGGTGGTTGACCGCCGCGAGCACTTCGGGGCGCGAACGGTAGTTCCGCGTGAGCGGCAGGCGCTGCGCCGCCCGCGCGCGCCGCTCTCGGAACACCGCGACGTCGGCGTGGCGGAAGCCGTAGATCGACTGGAATTCGTCCCCGACGAAGAAAACGTCGGACGCACCGGGGGCGCTGCCTTCGACAGAGCCGCGCAACAAATCTACGATGTCGCACTGCAGGCGGTTCTTGTCCTTGATCTCTTCGATCATCTGCTCGCGGAAGCGGAGCTGCTCGGACTCACGCACGCGCTCGTCGTCGCGCAGCAGGTCGCGTGCGAGCAGCTGCAGGTCCTCGAAGTCGAGCGCGGACTCGCGCTGCTTCGCCGCGGCGTACTCGGCGGCGAACAGGTCGAGGAGCTCCTGCAGCAGCTCCTTGTCGCGCGCGGCCAGCTCGTCGAACGCCGCCTGCTCGAGCCGGTCGCGCGCACCGCGGAACGCGGACGCGCGATCGCCGGTCGCGGCGAGGAGCGACAGGTCGAGGAGCTGCTCGGGATTGGTCGTCGTGAGCGCGAGGGCAGCGGCCGCGGCCGCAAGCTGCTTGTCCGTCGCCTCGGGGTCTGTGGCGAGCGCACGCGCCGCGTCGTGCAGCTCCGCGAGCCGCTCGGCGATCCCGGCGACCTCGCCGAGCTCGAGGCGCAGCTCGCGGCCGGCCGAGCGGAGCGTCTCGTAGACGCCCGTCAGCATGCGGCGCAGGCCCGGCGCGCCGTAGGTCGCGAGCAGCCGCAGCCGTTCGGCATTCTGAAACTCAGCGTCGCGCGTCGAGCAGAACGCAGCGAGCGCGCGCTCGAACGACTCGCCGCGGATCACGGCGCCGTGCTCTTCGTCGAGCTCCCGGAAGCGCGGATCGATGCCGACGGCGAACGGGTGCGCGCGCAGCAGCCGCATGCAGAACCCGTGGATCGTCGAGATCCATGCGCCGTCCAGCCGGCGCGCGAGGTCCGGCCGGCCGCGTCCGTGCAGCGCGGCCCGGATGCGCGCACGAAGCTCGCCGGCGGCCTTGCGCGTGTAGGTGATCACGAGGACCGACTCGACGTCGAGCCCCTGCTCGCAGACCGCGCGCACGAACCGCTCGACGAGCACGCTCGTCTTGCCGGTCCCCGCGCCCGCGGAGACGAAGACTTCGCCCGTCGCAGCGACGGCTGCAGCCTGCTGCTCGTTCACGGTCGCTCCACGCGGCACATCGTCCAGAGGTCGCACCAGGTCGGGCAGGTGCCGCCCTTCGGGTCGTGCCGGACGTCGCCGGCGCGGATGCGTTGCGCGTAGCCCCGCGCACGCTCGCGCGACGTGTCGACGAGCGTCCAGAAATCCTCCTCGGCGAGGTAGTCGTTCTTCTGGAAGCCCGGCAGGTCGTCCGCGGCGCCCGCGTGCAGCAGGCCGCGCGTGACGCGCGCGCCGGCGAGTGCGCGATACACGCCGCCGAGCGGTTCGATCCCGACGAGATCGCGGAGGACGAGCATGTAGAGCGGGATCTGCAGCTTCAGCTCGTCGTCGATCTGCTTCGCCGAGTGCGCCGTGCGGCCCGACTTGTAGTCCTGCACGATGCCGCGTGCGCTGTACGGGTCGACGTCGATCCGGTCGATCTTGCCGCTCAGGTACAGGCTGTCGCCGAGATGGAGGCCGCGCTGCAGCTCGGGCGCGGAGCGGTCTGAGCCGAACCCCACCTCGAAGCGCCGCGGCAGCAGCTCGAGCGGGGACCTCGCCTCGTCTTCGATGAACCCCTCGAGGTCGCGCCAGAGGCTCTGGTCGAGCTCGGCCTCCTGCAGGCCGGTCAGCTCCAGACGCACGCCGCCGCGCAATGCGTCGTCGAGGCAGCGGCGCAGGAACCCGCGTGCGCGATCGAGATTCTCCGGCGTGACGCGGTCGTGGCCGATCTCCTTCGGCAGGCCGGCGTAGAACTTGTGCAGGGCGCTGTGCGCGACGGAGCCCCGCAACATCGCGTCGGCTTCGGCGTCGATCGTCTTCGGCGACACGACGCGTTCGAAGAGCCATGCAGAGGAACAATCGGCGAAGCGCTCGAGCTCGGTGACGCCGAACGTCGTCTTGCTGCCGAGCCAGTGTCGCAACACCTCGCTCGAGAGCCTCGTGTGCCGTTGCAGCGCGGAGCGTGCGCGGCTCAGGCGTCGCTCCCATCCGTTCGCGTCGGCGAGCGCCCGCGCGCCGTCGGGGTCGCTCACCGACAGCAGCGTAAGCGCGCGCAGGCGCTCGCGCTCGGACGGCGCGGCCTCGAGCCCCCAGGTCAGCGACGACAGCGAGCGGCGCTGCGTCGCCCGCGCGACGTCGTCCTCGTCGAAGACCGCCGCGACCTCTTCCCAGAACGGGCTCGGCTCGCGCGGCGCGCCGTCGTCGGTCGCCGCCTCCCGCACGAGGTAGAGACGCCGGGTGGCGCGCGTGCAGGCCGTGTAGAAGAGGTACCGGTCGCGGCTCACCTGATCGGGCCGCTCGAGGCGCCCGCCGAGGGCGCGGCGCGCGTCGTCGTCGAGGAACGGCGAGCTGTGCGTGCGGCGCGGCAGCGTGCCCTCCTGCAGCCCGAGGATGAACACGACCTCGTAGCGGCGCGTGCGCGCACGCAGCAGGTCGACGACCGCGACACGCCCACGCTCGCCCGTGGACGAGAGGACCTCGGCGCGTTCGAGCGCCTTGAC
>JABFWJ010000296.1 GCA_013362295.1 Thermoleophilia bacterium | reverse complement strand
GCTCGTTCGACGCGCTCCCGTCGACGCCGAGGCCGACCCGCACGCCCGCGTCGAGCAAGTCGCGCACCGGGGCGACTCCCGCGCCGAGGCGGAGGTTCGACGTCGGGCAATGCGCGACGCCGACATCCGCGCGACCGAACGCCGCGACGTCGTCGTCAGACAGGTGGACGCAATGCGCGCACCAGACGTCGTCCGCAATCCAACCGACGCGCTCGAGGTACTCGACCGGCGTGCAGTCGAACAGCTCGCGGCAGTACGCGTCCTCCTCGAGGGTCTCGGCGAGATGCGTGTGGAGCTGCAGGCCGAGCCGGCGCGCGAGCGCGGCCGACTCCTCCATCAGTCGAGTCGTGACCGAGAACGGGGAGCAGGGCGCGACGGCGATCTGCACCAGCGCGCCGTCCGCCGTCGCCGCCAGGCGCTCGGTGTCGGCGAGGATCGTGTCGATGTCCTCGACGAGCGAGTCGGGTGGGAGACCGCCGTCGGACTCGCCGAGATCCATCGACCCACGCGAGGCGACGATGCGCACGCCGAGCTCTCGTGCGGCGCGCACCTCGGCCTCGACGAGGCCGGACACGCCACGCGGAAAGACGTAGTGATGGTCGAGCACGGTCGTGCAGCCGGACAGCGCGAGCTCGGCGAGCCCGGTGCGGGCCGCCGCGTACTCCAGCTCGTCATCGATGCGCGCCCAGATCGGATAGAGCGTCTTCAGCCACGTGAACAGGTCTGCCTGCTGCGCACGGGCCCTCGTGAGCGTCTGGTAGAGGTGGTGGTGCGTGTTGACGAGCCCGGGCGTGACGACGGCACCGCCCAGGTCCTCCGCGCCCGCGGGGGCATCGCCCGGGCCCACCTCGGCGACGAGGCCGTCCTCGATCCTGAGCCAGCCGCGCTCGTGCTCGGTCCCGGCGTCGTCCATCGTCACGACCCACGCGTTGCCGAGGATCACGTCAGCTCCAGCGGGACGAGCTCGAACCTGTCGACGTCGACGAGCCCGCGGTCGGTCAGCTTCAGCGAGGGGATCACCGAGAGCGCGAGGAACGCGAGGTGCTGGAACGGCGCGTCCAGCCGGCAACCCAGCGACCGGACCGCCGCGATCACCTCGTGCGACGCGGCCAGCACCTCGTCGAGGGGCGCATCGGAGAGCAGGCCCGCGACGGGCAGTGGCAGCTCCGCGACCACCGCCGCGCCGTCGACCACCACGATCCCGCCGCCTCGGTTCGCGAGCCGGCGCACGGCGGCAGCCATCGACGCGTCGTTCATGCCGACGACGACGACGTTGTGCGCGTCGTGCGCGACGGTCGACGCGATCGCGCCCCGCTCGAGCCCGAAGCCGCGCACGAACCCGAGCCCGACCCGGCCGGTGCCGAGGTGACGCTCGACGACGGCGATCTTCGCGAGGTCGCGCTCCGGGTCGGCGAGCGCCTCGCCGGCACGGTGCACGGGGGCGTCAACGAGGGAGTCCGTGACGATCTGACCGGGGACGATTCCGATTACGCGGGCTTCGCCACCCTGCCACGGCACGCGGAACATCTCCGGGCCGAACGCGCCGATACGCACCGTGTGGCGGACCCAGTCGGGGACCTCGGCGCGCGGGAGCTCGGCCGGCGGGGCGCCGCGCTTCAGCACCGTGTCCGGCACGAACCGCTCCAGGTCGGGCAGCACGAGCAGATCGGCGTGGTAGCCGGGTGCGACCGCACCCAGGTGCGCGAGGCCGTGCCAGAGCGCGGGGTTCAGCGTCGCGCAGGCGAGTGCGTCCTCGGGGCGCACCCCGCGTGCGACGGCGTCGCGCACCATCGAGTTGACGTGCCCGTCGGCAGCGATGTGCTCCGGCTCGCGGTCGTCGGTGCAGAACGCGATCCGGTGCGGCCCGTACTCGGCGAGGAGGGGCAGCAGCGCCTCGAGGTTGCGGGCCGCCGACCCCTCGCGGATCAGGAGCCACATCCCCGCGCGCAGCCGCTCGCGGCCCTCCTCGGCGGTGTAGGCCTCGTGGTCGGACCGGATCCCGGCAGCCGCGTACGCGTTGAGCGAGCGGCCGAGCACGCCGGGCGCATGCCCGTCGACGTGCTCGGCGAGTGCGAGCTTCGCGAGTTCGGTCGGCGCGCCGCCGATCACGCCCGGGAAGTTCATCATCTCGGCGAGTCCGATCACACGCCGCCGTCGCAGGAGCGCATCGAGGTCGCCGGGTGTCAGCGCTCGTCGCGGCGACTCGAACTGCGACGCGGGCACGCACGACGACGCCATGAAGTAGACGTCGAGCGGCAGTCCGGCGGACGCGTCGAGCAGCCAGTGCACGCCGTCGGTGCCGAGCACGTTGGCGATCTCGTGCGGGTCGGCAACGACGGCGGTCGTCCCGAACGGAAGCACCAGCCGCGCGAACTCGTCGACGAGCAGCTTCGACGACTCGAGGTGCATGTGCGCGTCGATGAAGCCGGGAACGACCCAGCGGTCCGTCGCGTCGAGCTCGTCGCGTCCTTCGTACTCGCCCAGTCCCGCGATCCAGCCCTCGACGATTGCAACGTCCGTCTCGAGCCATTCGCGCGTGAAGACGGAGAAGACGTTGCCGCCGCGGATCACGAGGTCGGCCGGCTCGTCGCCGCGTGCAACGGCGAGCCGGCGCGAGAGGGGTGCGTCCATTAGCGCAGAACCGTACCCTTCCGCTCGATGGAGATCTTGACGCCCCGCACGCTCGACGAGGCGCTTCGCATCAAGTCGGAGCGGCCCGGCGCGTGGCCGATTCAGGGCGGGACGGACGTGATGGTCGCCCTCAACTTCGACCGCAACCGGCCGGAGGCGATGCTCAATCTCAACGAAGTGGCGGCGTTGCGCGGGTGGTCGCGCGACAATGGTGCGCTGCGTCTCGGCTCCGGCCTGACGTATGCGGAGATCGAGCACGGCGAGCTCCGCGACGTTTTACCGGCGCTCGCGGAGGCGTCGCGGACTGTCGGCTCGCCGCAGATCCGCAACCGCGGCACGATCGGCGGCAACCTCGGAACGTCGTCGCCGGCCGGCGACGCGCTGCCGCCGCTGCTCGTGGAGGACGCAGAGGTCGAGTGCGCGTCGGTTCGCGGAACGCGCCGTCTGCCGCTCGGCGAGTTCGTGACAGGCGTCAAGCGCAACGCGCTCGAGCCGGACGAGCTGATCACGGCTGTGTGGCTGACGCCGTCGGAGGCGCCGCAGACCTTCATGAAGGTCGGTCCGCGCAACGCGATGGTGATCGCGGTCGTCTCGCTCGCGGTCTCGGCCGGCGAGGAGCTGCGCGCGTCGTTCGGATCCGCGTCGCCGCGGCCGGTGCTCGTGACGGCGCCGCGCGAGGAGGCGGACGCGTTTCCGGCGCGTGTCGCCGCGGCCGCGGCGCCGATCGACGACGTGCGCGGCTCGGAGGCGTATCGCCGCCACGCGCTGCGCGTGCTGACGCACCGCGCACTCGAGCGGGTGCTCGCGTGAGAATCGTACTGCGCGTCAACGGCGAGGAGCACGAGGCCGATTGCTGGGAAGGCGAGTCGCTGCTCTTCGCACTACGTGAGAAGCTGGGCTTCCCCGGCTCGAAGAACGCGTGCGAGCAGGGCGAGTGCGGCTCCTGCTCGGTGCTGCTCGACGGGACACTCGTCTGTGCGTGCCTCGTGCTGGCCGCGCAGGCCGACGGCCACGACGTGACGACCGTCGAGGGGTTCGCACGCGGAGGCGAGCTTCACCCGGTGCAGCAGGCGTTCGTCGACGCGGGCGCCGTCCAATGCGGTTTCTGCACCCCGGGGCTCGTGGTCGCCGCGGCCGACCTCCTGCAGCGCAGCACGAGCCCGTCCGACGACGAGATCCGCGAGGCGCTCTCCGGCAACCTCTGCCGTTGCACCGGCTACGCCAAGATCTTCGACGCGGTGCGCCTCGCCGGGGGCCGCGCATGACGCAAACCTCCGCCCCGGGGAAGCTGAAGGTCGGAAAGGTCGGCGAGCTCGTCCCACGCGTCGACGCGCCGACGAAGGTGAAGGGCGAGTTCGCGTACGCGAGCGACCTGATCGTCCCGGGCATGCTCTGGGGTCACACCCTGCGCAGCCCGCACGCGCACGCGCGCATCCGCTCGCTCGACATCTCGGAAGCGGTCTCGATGCCCGGCGTGCACGCGGTGCTCACGCACGACGACGTGCCTGGCAAGAAGACGTATGGCCTCGAGTTCCCGGACCAGCCGGTGCTCGCGATCGACCGCGTCCTCTACTACGGCGAGGCGGTGGCACTCGTCGCCGCCGAGCATCCGGAACAGGCGCGACGTGCCGCCGAGCGGATCCGGGTCGCGTACGAGCCGCTCGAGCCGGTGACCGACATGGAGCGCGCGACGGAACAGCCGCCGCTGCACGCCGAAGGCCCGGCGCGCGGCCACGGGTACTTCGACGACCCGCGTCCGAACGTCGTGCGGCACATGGTGATCCGGCACGGCGACGTCGAGGCCGTCGGCGACGTCAGCGTGAGCGGCGTCTACGAGGTCGGCATCCAGGACCAGGCGTTTCTGGGCCCCGAGTCCGGCCTCGCCGTGCCGGACGGCGAGGGCGGCGTCGACATCTACGTCGCGACACAGTGGCTGCACGTCGACCGCGCGCAGGTCGCGCCGTGCCTCGGGCTGCCGCTGAGTGCGGTTCGCGTCCATCTCGCCGGGGTGGGCGGCGCGTTCGGCGGCCGCGAGGACCTGTCGATGCAGGTACACGGTGCGTTGCTCGCGCTGCACACGAACCGCCCGGTGAAGATCGTCTACAACCGCGAGGAGTCCTTCATGGGCCACGTGCACCGCCACCCGGCGCGCATCTGGTGCGAGCACCGTGCGACGCGCGAGGGAAAGCTCGTGAACGTGCGCATGCGGATCCTGCTCGACGGGGGTGCGTACGCGTCGTCCTCGACGGCGGTCGCGTCGAACGCTGCATCGTTCGCGGCCGGCCCGTACGAGGTGCCGAACGCGCTGATCGAGTCGACGGCGGTCTACTCGAACAATCCGCCGTGCGGTGCCATGCGCGGGTTCGGCGCGGTCCAGACGTGCTTCGCGTCCGAGGCGCAGATGGACAAGCTCGCCGACGCCCTGGGCATCGATCCGATCGAGCTGCGGCTGCTGAACGCGCTCCAGCCGGGCGACGTGCTGCCGACGGGGCAGACGATCGGCGGCTCGCTGCCGATCGCGGAGACGATCCGCGCGGCTGCCGCGCTCGAGCCTCCGCCCGCGGAAGAGCTGCCGCGCGACCCCGTGCGGCTGCCGGGCGGCACCGGCAACACGACGCACGGCGAAGGCGTCCGCCGCGGCGTGGGCTTCGCGGTCGGGTTCAAGAACATCGCGTACTCGGAGGGCTTCGACGACTACTGCGCGGCGCGGGTGCGGCTGCTCGCCGACGGCTCCGCGGAGATCCACTGCGCGGCGGCCGAGGTCGGACAGGGCGTGACCGGCGTGATCCTGCAGGTCGCGCGGACCGAGTTGGGCATCGACGACGTCCGGCTTGCGCCCGGCCAGACGGCGACGGTGGAGTCGGCAGGCTCTGCCTCCGCGTCGCGGATGACCTGGATGGCGGCGGGCGCCGTCCGCGACGCCTGCCGTGCGGCGCTCGAGGAGCAGCAGCGCCGGCCCGGCGAGGAGATCGACGTCGAGAGGATCTACCGCCACCCGCGCACGACGCCGCTCGACCCGCAGACGGGCCAGGTGACGGGCGAGCGCGCCCATGTCGCGTTCGCCGCCTGCGCGATGAAGGTCGTCGCCGAGGTGGACGTCGACCTCGGCCTCACGCGGATCGTGTGGATCGGCGCCGCGCAGGATGTCGGAAGGGCGGTCAACCCGCAGCAGGTCGAGGGCCAGATCGAAGGCGGCACCGCGCAGGGGCTCGGCCTCGCGCTGATGGAGGAGATCCAGACCCGCGACGGCCTGATCACGAACGCGAGCTTCACCGACTACCTGATCCCGACGGCGCTCGACATGCCGCCGGTCGAGTCGGTGCTGATCGAGGAGCCCGAGCCGAGCGCCCCCTACGGCGTGAAGGGCGTCGGCGAGCCCCCGACCGTCGTCTCGACCGCCGCCGTCGTCGGCGCCCTGCGTGCGGCGACGGGCCGGGAGCTGACGCGCGTCCCGGTCCGGCCGGACGACATCTGCCTCTGACGGACAGGGCCGTTTGCGTCACGCGACGATCGTGCCGGGCTCGACGTCGCCGTCTGGGCGGACGAGCCGCGGCCCCGCGTGCGACCGGGCGGCGAGCACGATCGACTCGTCCTCCACCGAGAGGACGACGAGCGAGCCGACGAGCTCGTCCTTCGCGTAGTCGCCCGGCTGCATCTGCGCGTCGCGCTCGCCGCGGCCGCCGAGATCGACGCGCACCAGGTACGACGGCGCGCGCGACCCGGGATGGTCGCTCACCGACAGCACGCGTCCGACGATCAGCTCGGTCACCGAGAGGACGCTAACGCACCGCTTCTTCGGCGTGCGCGGTCACGGGCGGCTCGCGGCTCACGACCGTTGCGACCGCGACGACGACGATCGCGGCGCCGATCAGCAGCCGCCAGGTCAGGTGCTCGCTGCGGAAGAGGACGCCGAGCGTGATCGCGACGACCGGGTTCACGTATGCATACGTCGAGACCAGACCGAGCGGCGCATTCTTGAGCAGCCAGACGTAGGCCGTGTAGCCGATGATCGAGCCGACGGCGACGAGGTAGATCCAGCCGAGGATCGAGGTCGCCGACGGCGAGAAGCGGTGCAGCGTGAAGAGCGAGATCGGCAGCAGTACGAAGCCGCCGGCGAGCATCTCCACGGCCGTCGCCGCGAAGGGGTCGACCGGCATCGGCAGGTGGGAGGAGAGGAACGAGCCCGTCGACCAGAGCAGCGCCGAGATGATGCAGAGCGCGATCCCCCACGCCTTCGCACCGCCGGACGGCTGCGCGAGCACCGCGACACCGGCGAAGCCGACACCGACGCCTGCGAGCACCGGCCACGGGAGCCGCTCGCGGCCGACGCCGAGGCGCAGCACCATCATCCACAGCGGTACCGAGGCGATGATCAGCGACGCGAGCCCCGTGGGCACCGTCCGCTCGGCGAAGAACAGCATCGAGTTCGCGCCGGGAAGTAGGCAGCCGATCAGCGCGCACGACAGGAGCTCGCGCCGCGGCATGCGCAGCGTGCCCCGCCGCAGGCGAAGCACGATGACCGACATCAGCGCGCCCGCGGCGATGAAGCGCGTCGACGCCGCGAAGAGCGGGGGGATCGTCTCTCCGGCGTACGCGATCCCGAGGTACGTCGACCCCCAGATGACGTAGACCGTCGCGAGCGCGACCCAGACCTTCGTCTGTTTCGACACGCGCTATCGAACGAGCGAGAGCGCAGCGCCGATTCCCAGCAGCGCGATCCCGAGTGCGCGTACCGGCGAGATCGCGATCCGCTCGACGCCGAAGAGGCCGAAGCGATCGATGATCGCGCCCATCAGGATCTGCCCGGCGATCAGGATGCCGATCGTCGCGGTCGCGCCGATCCGCGGCTGCGCAAAGGTGATCGCCGTCACGACGGTGAGCCCCATCAGTCCGCCGATCCACATCCAGGCGGGCGTCCGCAGAGCGTGAGGAAGTCCGCCGGCGCCGCCGCGCACCGCCAGCAGGATGAGGAGCGAGAACGCGAGTTGGACGGCGGTCGAGAAGGAAAGCGCCTCGAAGACGCCGATGCGGCCGCCGAAGCGGCCCATGACGGCGACCTGCACCGATCCGGCGAGGCCCGCCAGGACCGCCAAGGCGACCGCGAGCGATGTCAAGCGGCGTTCGAGTCGTTCTGCCAGAGGCTGAAGGGATTGCCCTCCGTGTCCTTGCACGCCGCGAACCACCCGTGCGTCGGCACCGGCTGCTTGTCGTATGCGGTGCCGCCGAGCTCGCGCACCTTCGCGACCGATGCGTCGATGTCGGGGCAGTCGTAGTAGATGATCAGGCCGGAGCCAGCCTTGTCGGACGGCATGATGGCGCCGCCCAGCTCGTCGTCGACCTGGAACATCCGGTAGTCGAAATCCTGCATCACGCTGCCGCCGATGTTCCAGCCGAAGAGGCTGCCCCAGAACGTGCTCGCCCGGTCGGCCTCGCCCGCGGGCACCTCGAAGTGAACGATCTTTCCCGCCACGGTTACGCTCCTCTCTCCTGACGAAAGGGGATAGATGGTCCGAGCGCTCGTACTCTACGGCGAGGAGCCCGACCCGGAGCGTTACGCGCAGCACGTCGAACTGTGCCGGCGCGTGGCCGGCGGCACCTTCCGCCACGGCCGCATCTTCGGGGCCCCGATGGGCGAACCGAAGTACCGCTACTACGCGGAGTGGGAGTTCCCCGACCTGGACACGTTCAAGGAGGCGGCCCGCTCACCGGAGTTCATGGCGACCGGGAAGGATGCGATGGAGATGGGCGGCGACTTCACCGTCCTCTTCGCCGAGCTCTCCTAGCTAGAAGCGGGGCGGCCGTTTCTCGCGCACCGCAGCCACACCCTCGCGCACGTCGGGTCCCGTCATGTCCAGGAACTCGAGCGCGAGCGAGGCGTCGAAGGCCGGCCCCGCCGCGCGCAGCCAGTTGTTGAGCGCGAGCTTCGTGTGCCGGATCGCCGGCTGCGCCGCAGCGGCGAGCCGCTGCGCGATCTCGAGTGCGCGCTCCTCGAGCTCGTCCTCCGGCACGCAGAGCGAGACGAGCCCGATCCGCTCGGCCTCAATCCCGTCGACCGGCTCGCAGAGCAGGAGGTGGTACTTCGCCTTCGCGAGACCGCAGAGCAGCGGCCAGACGATCGCCGCATGGTCGCCCGCCGCGACGCCGAGCTTGGTGTGGCCGTCGACGATGCGCGCTGCCGGGGTCGCGATCGAGATGTCGGCGAGCAGGCCGACCGCGAGCCCTGCGCCGACCGCCGGGCCCGTGATCGCCGACACGATCGGCTTGGGGCAGTTGACGACGTTGTAGACGAGGTCGCGCGCCTCGTGGAAGACACGCAGCCGCGTCTCGTAGTCCGACGCGATCTCGAGCACGAGGTCGAGGTCTCCGCCTGCGCTGAACGCGCCGTCCGCGCCGCGGACGATCACGGCACGCGTGTCCTCGTCCTCGCCGATCGCCTTCCAGACTTCGGCGAGCTCGCGATGCATCGTCCCGCTGACCGCGTTGAGCCTGCCGGCAGCGCGCAGCGTCAGGCGCAGGACGTGCGGCGCGGGCACGTCGAACTCGAGCGACGGGAACGCCTCGTACACGCGCCTGACTCTAGAGGGAGAGCTCGGCCGGGACGAGGCGCAGCTCGAGGCGGCGGCCCTCGCGGAGCAAGTCGAGCGTGACGGTCTCGCCGATGCGCTCGCCGAGCATCAGCCGCTGCACGTCGTCCACCTTCTCGACGAGCTGGCCGTCGACGGCGACGATCAGGTCCTCCGCGCGCAGTCCGGCGTCTGCGGCCGGCGAGCCGGGCACGACCTCGACGACCTCGACGCCCGCCTGACGGCCGAGCTCGCGCGCGAGCCTCGGCGGCAGCGGCCGCGTGCCGCCCGCGATGCCGAGGTACGCGCGGCGGAAGCGTCCGTCGCTCATCAACGCCCCGATGATCCGGCGCGTCGCGTCGTTCACCGGCACCGCGAGCCCGAGGCCGAAACCGGCGACCGCGGTGTTGATCCCGACCACGCGGGCACGGCCGTCGGCGAGCGCCCCGCCGGAGTTGCCGGGGTTGAGCGCAGCGTCCGTCTGGATCACGTTGTCGACGATGCGGCCCGCGCGCGTCGGCAGCGAGCGGCCGAGCGCCGAGACGACGCCGGCGGTCACGGACCCGGCGAAGCCGTGCGGGTTCCCGATCGCGACGACCAGCTGGCCGACGCGCAGGCCCGACGCGTCTCCCAGCTCCGCGGGGACGAGATCGTGCGAGTGCGCGCGCAGGACCGCGAGATCGGAGAGCGGGTCGGAGCCGACGACCTCGGCATCCAGCTCGCGTCCGTCGACGAACGACGCGATCACGCGCGGCGAGCCTTCGACGACGTGCGCCGAGGTGACGATGAAGCCGTCGCTGCTGATCACCACGCCGCTCCCGCCGCCGCGCCCGCTGCGCAGGTTCGCGACCGAAGGCGCGAGCCGTTCGTTGACCGCGATCACGGCCCGCGAATACGCGTCGAGCGCTTCCGGCTCGTCGACGACGAAGCGCAATGCCATAGGGGCGACGGTAGCGCCCCCGTTATGGTTGCCGTCGTGTCGGAAGTGGAGGTCACCCGCGCCGGTCCGGTCCTGACGATCACGCTCAACCGGCCGGACGTCCTGAACGCGCTCAACAAAGCCGTCCACGACGGGATCCACGCCGGCCTCGAGCAGGCGCAGGACCTGGCGATCCGCGCGGTCGTGATCACCGGCGCGGGACGCGGCTTCTGCGTCGGCCAGGACCTCCAGGAGTTCTCGAGCGGTGCCGGCCGGGTGGCCGACAACCTGCGCGAGAACGATCACCGCACCGTCCGAGCGATCCGCCTGCTCGAGAAGCCGGTCATCGCCTCCGTCAACGGGCCGGCGGCCGGCGCCGGGCTGTCGCTCGCGTTCGCGTGCGACCTGCGCAT
>JABFWJ010000396.1 GCA_013362295.1 Thermoleophilia bacterium | reverse complement strand
CGAGTTCACGATCGAGGCGCGCAAGCTGCGCGGCGAGCTCTCCGAGGGGATGATCCTCTCGGGGCGCGAGCTCGAGCTCGGTCAGGATCACCGCGGGATCATGGTGCTCCCGGACGACCTCGCGCCCGGCACCCCGCTCGCGGACGTGCTGCCGGTCGGCGACGACGTCCTCGAGATCGAGACGCTCTACAACCGGCCCGATCTGACGTCGGTGTACGGGATCGCGCGGGAGGTCGCGGCGCTGCTCGCCACCGGCCTGCGGCCGATGCCGGGGAGCGAGCCCGCGCGCGCGGGCGACGAGCAAGTCGACGTCGTGATCGAGGATCTGCACGCCTGCCCGCGCTACATCGGTCGGCTGTTCCGCGACGTCGGGGTCGGTGAGTCGCCGGCGTGGCTGAAGGCGCGGCTGCTCGGCGCCGGCATGCGGCCGATCTCGAACGTCGTCGACGTGACGAACTACGTGATGCTTGCGCTCGGCAGTCCATTGCATGCGTTCGACTACGAGACGCTCGCGGGCGGCCGGATCGTCGTGCGGCGGGCGCGGCCCGGCGAGACGCTCGAGACGCTCGACGGCACGCGGCGTGAGCTCGACCCGGAGGACCTGGTGATCGCGGACGCCGAGGAGCCGGTCGCCGTCGCGGGCGTGATGGGCGGTGCGGCGACGGAAGTGGCCGACACGACGAGGAACGTGCTCCTCGAGGCGGCGAACTTCGATCAGTTGACGGTGCTGCGCAGCGGCGAGCGGCACCACATGCGCACGGAGAGCCAGACGCGCTGGGAGAAGGGCGTCCATCCCGAGCTCGCGGAGGCGGCCGCGCGCTACGCGTCGCAGCTCCTCGTCGAGCTCGCCGGGGCGCGCTGGACGGGCGAAGGCGAGGCGCGCGGCGAGCTGCCGCCGACGCCGGTGATCGCGTATTCGCCGCGCTACGCCGACGAGGCGATCGGGCTCGAGGTGCCTGACGACGAGCAGCGCGACCGGCTGGAGCGGCTCGGGTTCGGTGTCGCCGCCGACTGGACGGTGCACACGCCGTACTGGCGCTGGCACGACGTGCGACGCGACATCGACGTCGTCGAAGAGGTGGGGCGCTTCCACCTCGAGCACGTGCCGGCGACTCTGCCGGAGCGCACTGCGATGTTCGGCGTGCTGAAGCGTGACCAGCGGCTGCGGCGCGTCGTCGAGGACGTGCTGGTCGGCGCCGGCCTGTACGAGGCGTACACGTATTCGCTGCAGGCGTGGGATCCCGACCCTGATGCGATCGAGCTGCCGGAACCGCTCAGCTCGCAGCAGCGCGTGCTGCGGACGACGCTCGCCGTCGGCCTGCTCGGCGCCGCGAAGCACAACGTCGACATGGGGAATTCGAAGATCGAGCTCTTCGAGATCGCGCACGTGTATCTGCCGCCGGGCCCGGTGCCGGACGAGCACTGGCGGGTCGGCGGGATCGTCGAGGGCGACTTCTTCAAGGCGAAGGGGATCGTCGAAGCGCTGTTCGCGGCGCTCCGGGTCGAGCCGGCGTTCGAGCGAGCGCCGCTCCGTGACGCGTTCGTCGTCGGTGCAACGGTGCAGGCGGGCTGGGTCGGGACGTACGGCCCGCTCGACGTCGCCGGCGTCTGGAGCGCGTTCGAGCTCGATCTCGCCGAGCTGTTCGCGCTCGTTCCCGAGCGCACCCTCTACCGCGACGTGATCACGTACCCGCCGCTCCGCCTCGACCTTGCGTTCGTCGTCGACGAGGCGGTGCCGGCCGGCGACCTGATCGCGGCCGCCCGCGGGGCGGCCGGCGACGAGCTGCGCGAGGTGCGCTTCCTGAGCGACTACCGCGGCGACCCGATCCCCGAGGGCCGGAAGTCGATCGCGATCGCGGTCGCCTTCCAGTCCGCGAAGCGGACACTCACGGACGAGGACGCCGCCCGCCTGCGCTCGGCGATCGTCGAGGCGCTTACGGTGCGCTTCGGCGCCGAACTGCGCGCCTGACGCGTCCCCGAGGGACACCACCGGTGTCAGACGCCGGGCGTGTCCCGCGAAGCCGGTGGAGGTAGCTCGCCGCCAGGCTTTGCGGCGCAGGGCCGGCGGTGCGGGGCACGACCGCTTCCGGCAGTTCGGGACGTCAACGGGGTCAGACCCAGGGTCACGTCCCGAAGAGGCAGGCCGCCCGGGGGATGGCGAAGTCCGCTCCACGAGCGGGATCTCCGGCGCGATGCCCGTAACCATGCGGGGTTGCCAGACGTTTTAGTCGTTGCAACTGGCAAGGGCACTCCCTCCCACCAAGGAGACGATGAGATGATCAAGCACCGTTTCGCGGCGATGCTTGCTGCGGCCCTCGTCGCCGTGTTCACGGGCACGGCGCTCGCCGGGAACGGCAACGGCGGCAGCAACGGCAACTCGGGGAACGCGCCGGGGCACCAGCAGAGCACGCCGGCGCAGTCGAGCCAACCCGCAGCCCAGGCGCCGCAGGCCTCGCAGCCCGCGGCCGCTCAACCTCAGAAGACACCGCCCGGACAGGCGAAGAAGGCGGCTCCGGCTCCGGCACAGGCCCCGCCGGCGAGCCGGCCGGCGGCCGCTCCGGCGCAGAAGAGCCCGCCCGGACAGGCGAAGAAGGCGGCCAAGCAGAGCTCGACCTCCGCGTCGCAGCCGGCCGCCGCGAACGCGCAGGGCGTCAAGCCGTCGAACAGGACGCAGCACGACACGCACGCGCCGGCTTCCTCGAACAAGACGAAGCTGTACGGCAACGGCAAGACGGCCGGTCAGATCGCGACGCAGGCCGGGTTCGGCAACGCGATGCTGCACGGGCCGGGAAACAGCCAGCCGCACAAGACGGCGCCGTGCCCTGGCGGGCACGAGGTCGACGTGCACGCGCTGAAGCACAAGGCCGGCAAGTGCGCCGCCGCGCAGGCAGCGGCCCAGCCGGCGGTCCAGGTAGAGGCCAAGCCGGAGGTGAAGGAAGAGGTCAAGCAGGAGGCGCCGTGTGCGCCGACGACGCAGACCGTCACCGAGAACGTGCTCACCGGCGTGAAGCACATGATCGGCCCGAAGGGTTCCGGTCGCTTCGTGATCATCCATCCGAGCTCCCACTCGGCGCACTTCACCGGCAAGCACCCCGGCGACGTGCCGATGTTCGAGACGGTGACGAGGACGGTCACCGTCCAGTCGGAGTCGGGTGCCAACTGCGCGCAGGCGCCGGTCGCGCAAACGCAGGTCGCGACGCAGTCCCAGGTCGCCGGCTCGACCGCCTCGCAGGCGGCGGCCGTGCAGGGTGCGCAGCACACGACGGTCACGAAGGCCGCCGCGCACAAACGGACGGTCGCGAAGCCCGCCGCAGCCGGCGGCGTCAAGGGCGCGGTCGTCGTGCTCAGCCCGACGAAGGCGAAGGCCAAGCCGGCCGGCGGCGTGCTCGGCGCGACACATCGCCTCGGTTCCACGGTTGCCTCGTCGAAGCTGCCCTTCACGGGGCTCCCGTTGTGGATCTTCGCGCTCGCAGCACTGGCGCTGATCGCACTCGGATACGCGGTGCGCCGCACGGCGGCAAACCGCATCTAGCCGGAAGTCAGCGAGGGCGGCCGATCGGCCGCCCTCGCGCGTTCAGGCGATGCGCCGGGCGGGCTTGACGAGACCGGCGTGCTCGCCGCCCGCCGCGCGGATGTCCGCCTGCCGCTCGAGCTCCGAGTTCAGTTCGGCGCCGAAAAGGATCGCCCACGCGCTGTAGTTCAGCCAGAGCAGGAGGATGACTCCCGCGGCCAGCGAGCCGTACGTCTTCGAATAGCTGCCCGCGAACGTGACGTACAGCGTGAAGAGGCCCGAGAGCGCGAGCCAGAGCAACGCGCCGATGAGCGAACCGGGCGTGATCCATTGCCAGTGCCGCGGCTCGACGTTCGGCGCGTAGTAGTAGATGAACGCGAACAGCAAGAGGATCGCCACGAACGCGATCGGCCAGCGCGCGAACGCCCACAGCAGCGTGAATGCGCTCCCCAGGCCGGCCTTGTCGGCGATCGCGGTGCCGATCGGCCCGCCGAACACGATCAGCACTGCGAGCATGAGGAGCGTCGCGGACGAGAGCAGCACGAGGATGATCGCGATCAGCCGTACCTTCCAGAACGGGCGCGTTTCCGCCTGCTCGTAGGCGCGGTTGACCGACTTGATCACCGAGCCCATCGCGCCGCTCGCCGCCCAGACCGCGCCCGCGCCGCCGACGACGAGCGCGGCGATGCTCGCGCCGCCTTTCGAATCCTTCTGCAGCCCCTCGATGAAGTGGATGACGCCGTGCGGCGCAACCGTCGCGAGGAACGACTGCAGCTGGTCGTAGAGGTGCAGCACGCCGAGCAGGCCCAGGAAGAACGCAACGGCGGGGAAGAACGCGAGCATCCAGCTGTACGCGATCTGCTGGGCAAGGCCCATGCAGTCGTCGGCCATGAACTGTCCCGCGGATCGCTTCCCTGCCGCGAGCCACTCCCCGCGTGAGAGCTGGAGGGGCTTCCGCGCAGTGCTCAATCGCGGCCGAGGATCGACCAGCGGCCGACGCGAAGCTTCTCGTCGCTCTCGCGGCCGCGCCGCGCGAAGTAGCGGAGCGTCGCGCCCACGCCGCCGGCGAGCACGAACCCAACCGATGCCGCGCCCGCGGCGACGATCGGCAGCTTCGACTTCAGCTTGCTGCTGATGTTCGCCGCTTCGCCGAGTTCGCCGCGCAGCTCCTCGACCGCGCCCGCGAGCTGCTCGCGCTCCGCACTGAGCTCGCTGCGGATCTGCTCCGGTGTGCGAGCCGCCGCCATCAGTGCTTCAGCGCCTCGGTCGTCAGCTTCGCTTCACGGATCGCCTGCTCCGGCACCGGCGGCGACCCCTTCTTGATCTTGCCGAGCGCCAGCAGACCCAGCAGCCCGGCGAGCACGAAGAGGAAGACGGTCACGAGGAGCAGCGCGAGCCACGTCGCGAGGAATGTCGCGAGCGCAGCCGCGATCGTCGCGAACGCGAACCCGAGCCCGAAGAGCGCGAAGATCGCCGCGCCGACGCCCATCCCGATCCCGATCCCGAGTGCGGTCACCTTCGCCTTCAGCTCGAGGACTGCGAGCTCGATCTCGAGCCGCGCGATCGCCGATGCGTGCTCTGCGACCGACTTCGCAGCGCCGCCGACGCCCCCGTTCGCGTGCTGCACGTCAGACGCGGGGGTGTGCATGACCTCTCCAGTCGAGCACCTTCGCGAGCAGATAGCCGCCCGCGAGCGCGGCGCCGATCACGAGCCACGGGCTGAGGCCGCCGCCCGCCTGCTTCGGCTTCTTCGGACGCTCCAACTGCGGGCGCGACGGCGCGCTGGGCGGCGTCGCCGGACTCCCGGCGGGCAGGTCCGTCGGCGCCTCACCCTTCGCGCGCGCCGCGATCAGGCTCGGCTTCAGCTTGCGCAGGAACTCCGGATCCTCGGAGAGCGCCTCGCCGACCTTCGCCTTGACGCCGCCGCGCTGCTGCGCTTCGCGGACGAAGCCTTCGAGCTTGTCCGCCGCCGATTCGACTGCCTGGTCGCCCTTCGTCATTTCTTCGTCGGCGGTTCCTCGCCGGTGGCGACGCGCCAGATCTTGGACGCGACACGTCGCGCGGCGACGGTCGCGGCGGCGCCGACTCCGGCATAGAGACCGGTCCACAAGGCTTTGCGAAGCATCGCCTGTGGGTTTGCCGAGCGCCTGGTGAACTAAACGTGAATAGGAGATGCTTGGCGCGTGCAGGTCGAGCGCGGGCTTTCGAAAAAGGACCGGCAGCGGTTGATCGCGAGCCTCGTCGGGCGAATGCGACTCGGCACGCAGCAGGAGCTGCTCGATGCGCTGGCGAGCGCCGGTTGCAGCGTCACGCAGGCCACGGTCTCGCGTGACATCCGCGAGCTCGGGCTCGAGAAGGCGCGCGACCCGCTCGGCCGCGACCGCTACGTCGCGCCGAGTCGCGAGCGGCGCAGCGATCCGCGCGACACGCTCGACTCGCTGCTCGCTCAGTTCGGCAAGGGAGCCGTTGCCGCGCAGAACATCGTCGTCGTCCAGGCCGAGATCGGATCAGCGCCCGCGATCGCCCGCGCGCTCGACCGTGTCGAGCATCCGCTCGTGATCGGCACGCTCGCGGGCGACGACACGTGCCTCGTGATCACGGCGGACGGCTTCCGCGCGCAGGAGCTCGCCGAGGAGCTGCGCGCCGCGATCGCCTAACGCGGCAGCCGGTCCGCCCACGGGTGCGCTTCCTCGAGCTGCGCCGCGAGGCGGAAGAGCGTGGCCTCGTCGGCGGGCCGCCCGATCAGGTGCACGCCGACCGGCAGGCCGTCGACGACGTCGAACGGCACCATCGCTGCGGGCTGGCCCGTCACGTTGACGATCGGCGTGAACGGCGTGAACGCACCGCCGCGCCTGAACTGATCCCACGGATCGGCCGGCTCGAACACCCAGCCGATCGGCACCGGCAGCTTGCCGAGGCCGGGGGTGAGCACGACGTCGACGTCGTCCCAGAACGCGACGATGCGGCGCGCGAGCCGCTGCAGCGCGGCCACGCTCTGCGCGAACGCGACGCTCGACGTCTCGTGTGCCGCCGCGGCCAGCGCCCTGTTCAGCGGCTCGTACTGCGTCGTGTCGGCGGCGTAGAGCGCGGGGCCGATCTGCCAGAGCTTCGCGAACGTGCTGAGCAGGACGTCGTCGACCCAGGCCGGCGCGCTCTCGACGACCTCGTGTCCGAGCGCGGCGAGCGCCTCGGCGGCGGCGCGGGCGACTCCGATCACCGCCGGGTCGACGTCGTGCGGAATCGGCGGTTCGACGGCGAGCGCGATCCGCAGCCGGCCGGGATCGGCGCCGACCTCGTCGAGGAAGGGGCGCGCGGGCGGCGGCGCCCAGTGTGCGTCGCCGGGCTCGTAGCCCGCCAGCACGTCGAGAAACGCCGCTGCGTCGCGCACCGACACCGACAGCGGGCCCGACTGCGACAGCTCGAGCGAGCCGCTGACGAACGGCGCCGGCGAGACGCGCCCGCGCGACGGCTTGATCCCGAAGAGCCCGCAGCACGACGCCGGGATGCGGATCGAGCCGCCGCCGTCCGAACCGTGCGCGAGCGGGAGCACGCCCGCCGCGACGGCTGCGGCTGCGCCGCCGGATGAGCCGCCGGGCGTGCGCTCTGTGTTCCACGGATTGCGGCACGCCCCATTCAGAGCGGACTCCGTCACCGCGGTGCTGCCGAACTCCGGCGTGTTCGACTTGCCGAGCACGACGAAGCCCGCGTCCTTCATGCGACGCACGATCGCTGCATCGGCCGTCGGCACGTAGTCCGCGAAGGCGCGTGACGAGAACGTCGTCCGCACGCCCGCGGTCTCCGTCAGGTCCTTCACGAGCATGGGCACGCCGGCGAACGGGCCGTCGCGTGGCTCGGTCGCGAGCGCCTGCTCGAAGCACTCGGTGACGAGGAAGTTCAGCGCCGGGTCCGTCGCCGCGATGCGTCCGATCGCGTCCTCGGTCAGCTCGCGCGCGCTGACGTCGCCTGCGCGAACCGACGCCGCGAGACCGAGCGCGTCCTTCAACGACTCAACGTGATGCGACCTTCGACGATCTCCGCCACGTCCTCGGCCGGCACGTAATCGCCCGAGACCGTCAAGCCGTCCCAGATATCGGCTTCGCGCTCGCCGAGAACCTCCTTGACCTTGCCGACGCGCTTGCCGTTCTTGTCGACCACGATCCACCCGGGCTCGATCATCAGCCAGGAGACGGGGTCGGCGGTCAAACCGTCTGGCCGTCGAGGATCCACACCGGCCCCTGCGTGGCCTCGAGGTGCGTGTCGCTGAGCACGCGCAGGATCGCGACCGAGCCGCGGATCGACTCCTCGTCGCACCGCTCGAAGCAGCGGCGTGCCATCTCCGGCGCCACGCCGTAGCCCGCGCGCCGTGCCGCGCGAAAGCGGAACGCCGCCTCGCTGCCGACGCGCCTCGGGTTCATCTGGATGCAGAGCACGGCGGCGCGCTCGACGTAGTCGGTGGAGAGGAGCCGCAGCTCGGCGACGACGTCGCTCCAGTCGTCGGGCAGGACGGCGAGCGCGGTCTCCCACGACTCGACGAGCGAGGTGATCTCGCGCTCGCGGCGCGCGACGGCCTTCTCGGATCCGAGAGCGGTGAGCGTGCCGCCGATGCGCGCGTCGTCGACGCGACGGAGGAGGCGCGCGATCCCGTCCGGCCCGGGCGCGCTCCCGTCGCGTGCCGAAGTGAAGCGGAGGAGCGTCGGCTGCGCACGGTACGGACCCGCCGGACCGAGCAGCGCGGCGGCGCGCGACATCGCTTCTGGATCCCGGATCTCGAGCTGCACGGAGACGTGCATCCACCCGTCCGGCAGACCGGCCTCGAGCACGCGCCACTCTCCGACGAGGCTCACGGCGCAAAACGTACACTGCCGACGTCGTGGCCAAGGTCGAGAAGAAACGGGCCCTGAACGAAGAGACGCTGCGCGACTTTCTCCGCGGGATGCTCCTGATCCGGCGCTTCGAGGAGCACGTCGAGGAGCGGTTCCGCGCGGGCGACCTGCCCGGCTTCCTCCACGTCGCGATCGGCCAGGAGGCGGTCGCCGTCGGCGTCTGCCAGGCGATGGAGGAGGGCGACGTCTTTGCATCGACCCACCGCGCGCACGGTCACACGCTCGCGCGCGGCACGCCCCCGAAGGCGGTCATGGCGGAGCTCTACGGGAAGATCGAGGGCTGCTCGCGCGGCTACGGCGGGTCGATGCACCTCTACGACCTGGAGCGCGGCAACTTCGGCGCGAACGCGGTCATCGGGGGCGGATTGCCGCACGTGACCGGCGCGGGCCTCGCGTTCAAGCTGCGCGACGAACCGCGCGTCGCACTCGCGTTCTTCGGCGACGGCGCGACGAACATTGGGACGTTCCACGAGTCGCTGAACCTCGCCCAGCTCTGGAAGACGAAGACGGTCTTCGTGTGCGAGAACAACCACTGGGCGGAGTCGACGCCGGGATGGCAGCACTCGCCGGTCTGGGACGACATGTCGAAGCGCGCGCTCGCGTTCGACATGCGTTCGATCAAGGTCGACGGCCAGGATGTGGAGGCGGTGTTCGAAGCCGCGCACGAGGCGCTCGAGTTCGCGCGCTCCGGCGAGGGTCCCGTGTTCCTCGACGTCGAGACCTACCGCATGCACGGACACTTCATCGGCGACCCGCAGGTCTACCGCACGAAGGAAGACCGCGAGGAGGCTGCAGACAACGATCCGATCACGCGCCTGCGCGAGCGCCTCGCGCTCGGCGACGACGAGTTCAAGGCGTTCGACGATCAGGCAAACCAGATCGTCGAGGAGGCGCTCGAGTTCGCGCAGAACGGCACCGACCCGCAGCCCGAGGACGCGCTCAAGAACGTCTATGCCTGACATGACGTACCGGGAGGCGGTGCGCGACGCGCTCGGAAGCGCGATGCGCAAGGACGAGGACGTCTTCATCATGGGCGAGGACATCGCCGAGATGGGCGGCTCGATGGCGGTCACGCAGGGTCTGCTCGAAGAGTTCGGCCCGGAGCGGGTGCGCAACACGCCGATCTCCGAGATGGCGATCGTCGGCGCGGGCATCGGCGCCGCAATGGCGGGGATGCGGCCGGTCGTGGAGATCATGTACGAGGACTTCCTGACGCTCTCGCTGGAGCAGATCGTCAACCAGGCCGCGAAGCACCGCTACATGTCGGGCGGTCAGCTGAAGGTGCCGCTGACGGTGCGCACGCAGGGCGGCGCCGGCTGGTCGCCGGGCGCGCAGCACGCGCAGCAGCTCGAGGCGTGGCTCGTGCACGTGCCCGGATTGAAGGTCGCGTACCCGTCGATGCCGGAGGACGTCCGCGGCCTGCTCTGGACGGCGATCTACGACGACAATCCCGTCATCCTCTTCGAGCACCGTCTGCTCTATCCGGTGAAGGGACAGGTGCCCGAGGAGCTCGAACCGATCCCCCTCGGCAAGGCGCGCACGATTCGCGAAGGGACCGACGTGACCGTGATCGCGATCGGGCCGCTCGTTCACCGCGCGGTCGGCGCGGCGAAGCAGGCGGAGGAGGAAGGGATCTCCGTCGAGATCATCGACCCGCGCACGTTGCAGCCGCTCGACGAGGATGCGCTCGTCGCGTCGGTGAAGAAGACGAACCGCGCCGTCGTCGCGCACGAGGCCGTCACGCGCATGGGCTTCGGCGCCGAGGTCGCGGCCGTCCTGCAGTACAAGGCCTTCGACTACCTGGACGCGCCGATCGAGCGCGTCGGCGCGAAGTTCGCGCCGCTCGCGTTCGCGCCGGTGATGGAGCAGTTCATCATTCCGCAGCCGGAGGACGTGCTCGCGGCGATCAAGCGCACGGTCGGGAAGTAGCCGTGGCGAACGAGATCAAGCTTCCGCGCCTGGGTCAGGGCATGGAAGCCGGGACGATCACCAAGTGGCTGAAGTCGCCGGGCGACACGGTCGAGAAGGGCGAGCCGCTCTTCGAGATCGACACCGACAAGGTCACCCAGGAGGTCGAGTCGGATTACGCCGGCGTACTGTTGAAGATCACGCTCGAATCCGGCGAGGCCAGATCGGAAGAGC
>JABFWJ010000266.1 GCA_013362295.1 Thermoleophilia bacterium | reverse complement strand
GAGCGCCAGACGCCGGTCGCCGTGCCAGACCAGCGCGTTCACGGAGAGCTCTGGATTTCGAAACGCCGTTGTATAGGATCACGATATTGTCGTGAGCCGCGCTCCGAGTCAACCTGCCGCGGCGGGGCTCACCGGCGCCGACCGGGCCGCCGCCGGGGCGGATGACGTGCGGGCTCCGATCCAGGTGCGCCCGGGCGCGGCGAGGCGATGAAGATCACGGCCGTCGAGCCGCTCGTCCTCCGCGCCGACCGCGTCGACACGTCGCGCGCCGACGGAACGCAGGACGCATTCCTCGTGCGCCTGCACACGGACGAGGGACTCGTCGGCATCGGTGAGGCGGATACCTCGCCGTACCTCGCGCGCACGATGATCGAGATGCCGTCGTCACACGCAGTGGCGCGCGGCCTCGCCGAGGTGCTCGTCGGGGCGAACGCACTCGACGCGGAGGGAGTATGGACGACGCTCTTCCGCGCCACCTATCACTACGGACGCGCGGGCGTCGCGTTGCACGTGATCAGCGCGATCGACATGGCGCTCTGGGATCTCGCGGGGAAGGCTTCCGGCCGACCCCTACACGAGCTGCTCGGCGGAGCGACCGTCGAGTCCGTCCCGGTCTACGCGAGCGAGGTCATGCCGGAGACACCGGACGAAGTGCGGCGCCTCGCGGAGGCGGCCGTCGACGGCGGTTACCGCGCGCTGAAGCTCGGTTGGGGACCACTCGGGCGCGACCTCGACCGCGACGCGGAGCTTGTGTGGGCGGCCCGCGACGTGCTCGGTCCGGAGCGGGAGCTCATGCTCGACGGCGGAATGGCCTACAGCGTGGAGACGGCGCTCGAACTGCTCCAGCGCCTCGACGACACGACGCTCTACTGGTTCGAGGAGCCGCTCGCGGCCGACGACTACGAGGGCTACCGGCGCCTCGCGGACGCGACGCACGTCCGAATCGCCGCGGGCGAAGCCGACTCCGGTCTGACGCCGTTTCGCCGGCTCGTCGAGGAGGGACACGTGAACGTGCTGCAGCCGGATCTTGCGCGCTGCGGCGGCTTCACCGTCGCACGCGGTATCGCCCGGCTCGCCGCCGAGCACGTCGTCGAGGCGGTGCCGCACTGCTTCTCGACCGGCGTGCTCGTCGCCGCGTCGCTGCAGTTCGTCGCGGCACTCGAGCGGCCGACGTGGTCGGAGTACTCCGTCGCCGACTCGCCGTTCGTGAGCGGTGTCCTCGCGGAGCCGTTCGTCCTCCGCGACGGGGCGCTTCGCGTACCGACCGGGCCCGGCCTCGGCGTCGAGCTCAACGAGGAGCTCGTCGAGCGGATGCGGGTGGGCTGATGGCCTCGGTCGACCTCGACCACGTCACGAAGGACTTTCCCGACGGCACGCGCGCCGTCGACGAGATCGAGCTCGCGATCGCAGATGGAGAGTTCATGATTTTCGTCGGGCCTTCCGGCTGCGGGAAGACGACGGCGCTGCGCATGGTCGCCGGGCTCGAGAAGGTCAGTTCGGGCGAGATCCGGATCGGCGGCGTCGCCGTGAACGACCTCGATCCGGTCGAGCGGGACATCGCGATGGTCTTCCAGAACTACGCCCTCTACCCGCACATGACCGTGCGCGACAACATCAGCTTCCCGCTGAAGATGCAGGGCGTTGGACGGCGCGAAAGCAACGGGCGAGTGAACGACGCGGCGCGTCTGCTCGGCATCGAGGAGCTCCTCCACCGCAAGCCTCGCGAGCTCTCCGGCGGCCAGCGCCAGCGGGTCGCGATGGGGCGCGCGATCGTGCGTCACCCGCAGGCGTTCCTCATGGACGAGCCGCTCTCGAACCTCGACGCGAAGCTGCGGGTGCAGATGCGCGCCGAGCTCGTGAAGCTGCACGCCCGACTCGGCGTCACGACGATCTACGTCACGCACGACCAGACCGAGGCGATGACGCTCGGCCAGCGGGTCGCCGTACTCTCGAAAGGCGTCGTGCAGCAGGTGGACACGCCGCAGCGGCTCTACAGCCGGCCGACGAACACGTTCGTGGCGAGCTTCATCGGCAGCCCCGCGATGAACTTCCTGCGTGGACGGGCCGTCCGCGGTGAGCTCGAGCTCGGCGACCGGCGGTTCGAGCTCCCCGCGGAGGTGCGCGACGAGATCGAGCGGGAGCGGGGCGATGTGCTCGTCGGGCTCCGGCCCGAGGCGTTCGCGGACGCGTTGCTCGCCGGCACAGACGAGCGACCGCGGCTGCACGCCGACGTCGAGATCACCGAGCAGCTCGGCCCCGAGACCCTCGCGTACGTCCGCATCCCCGGCTTCGAGACGATGGAGCTCGGCGAGCGGCCCGTCGAGCTCGCCGGCGCGCTCGCTGCACGGCTCGACCCGCGCACCCGCGCGCGCCCGGGTGAGACGGTCGAGCTCGCGCTCGACCTCGAGCAGGTGCATCTGTTCGACCGGGAGACCGGCGCGTCGTTGCTGCGGTGAGCAACGGCGGAGCAGGTCGAACATCGGGCTGCTCCAGCCGACGCCTTAGTTGTAGTGAACGGTTGCCGAGGCGGTCGTCGTACCGCTCTTGTCGGATGCTGCGACGGTGAGCGTGTAATCGCCGGACGCATCGTTCGCGTCGCGCGTATAGGACTGCGATTGCGTAACCGTCTCGCCCGACTTGAGGCTCAGCTTCTGCGTGCGGACGAGCGACGTGTTCGGGCCGGTCAGAGTGTAGACGACGGTGACGTTCTGGCGCGCCGCCGAGGTGTTCGTGATCGCCGCGGTCGCGGTCACCGTCTGGCCGACGTTGACACCGGACGTTGCCGAAACCTG
>JABFWJ010000092.1 GCA_013362295.1 Thermoleophilia bacterium | reverse complement strand
GGGTGCCTGAGCTGCCGCCTCCGCTGCCCCCGGCGGAGCGCACGGTCGGCCAGGTCGTCGCGGAGACCATCCGTGCCTACGGCGAGCGCTTCTGGGGGGCCCTGCCGCTCGGCATTCCGGTCGCGCTCGTCGACCAGCTGAGCGTGCGGCAGGCACCCGGCGTCCAGATGCTCGTCTACTGGGCGGCGGCGCCGCTGTTCGTCGGCGCGTACATTCGCGCCTGCATGCTGGTGCTCGGGGCAAGGCCGAACCGCACCGCGATCGCCGTCGCCGTCCTGATCTATCTGCCGTTCCCCGCGCTGCGCGCGTTCTTCATCTTGCCGGGGATCGCGTGGTTCGCGTTCATCGGTCTCGCCGTGCCCGCCGCGCTGGTCGAGAGGCGCGGGCTCCGCGACAGCCTCGAGCGGGGCCGGCGGCTCGGCACCGCCGACTACGTGCATGCGCTCGGCTCGCTCGCGGCGCTCGTCGTCGTGGTCGGCATCGCCGGCAACACGTTGAGCGCCCTGCTGCACACGCAGGGCGACAACGGCCAGCGGGTGGCGGTCGCGCTCTCGGACCTCGTGCTGAGCCCGATGCTGTTCCTGGGCGCGGCGCTGCTGTACCTCGACCAGGCGGCCAGAGTAGGCTCCGCCGCATCCGACCGAAGGAGACGCCGCGATGCCCATTTTCATCCTCCTGTCGACGCTGACGCAGCAGGGCGTCACGACGCTCAAGTCGAACCCTGAGCGACTGCGCGAGGTCAACAAAGACGTCGAGGAGCTCGGCTGCCGCGTGCTGCACCAGTGGGCGACGCTCGGCGAGTTCGATTTCGTGAACGTCGTCGAGGCGCCGGACATCGCGACCGTGGCGAAGGTGTCCGTGGGCCTCGGCGCACGCGGGTCGACGAAGATCGAGACGCTGCCCGCGCTCGAGGTCGAAGAGTTCCTGCGCACGCTCGAGTAGGGAACACTCCCCGCCCCGGTGAGGGCCGCCCTCCCCGACCGAGGGTTGTCCCAAGGCAGCGCGACCGCTAGAACTCCGGGTCGTGCGGGATCCTCGGATCGACGAATACGCGCGCCTGCTCGTCGACCGGTCGGTCGGCGTCCAGCGCGGGTGGCAGGTACAGGTGCGTGCGACACCGCTCGCGCGGCCGCTCGTCGAGGCGGTGATCGAGCAGATCGCGCGCTGCGGCGCCTACCCGCTGCTGCAGATGAGCTTCGAGCTGATCGGCGGCCCGTTCGCGCGCGAGGCTCCCCTCGACGTGCTGCGGACCCCGGCGCCCCTCCAGCGCCGGATCTGGGAGGAGGCCGACGCGTTCATCGCGATCTGGGCGCCGGAGAACTCGCGCGAGGGATCGGACCTGTCTGAGGAGCGCAAGGCTGCGCTGCAGCAGGCGACCGCGCCGATGCGCGAGCGCACGATGTCCATGTCGGCGCCCTGGGTGATCGCGGAGTACCCGGTCCTCGCAGGCGCGCAGGACGCCGGGATGACGCTGACCGAGTACGAGCAGTTCATCTTCGACTCGGTGCTGCTCGACTGGGACGCGCAGGGCGAGCGCATGCGGAAGATCGCCGACGTGTTCGACGACGGTGACGAGATCCGGATCGTCGGTACGGGCACGGACCTGACGGTCTCACTGGCAGGCCGGCGCGGCGCCGTCGACGACGGTCACGTGAACATGCCGGGCGGGGAGGTCTTCTACTCGCCGGTCGAGGACTCGGCGGAGGGCGTTGTCGAGTTCTCCGAGTTCCCGGCCGTCTACTACGGACGGGAGGTCGTCGGGGCGCGTTTCGAGTTCGAGGCCGGGCGCATCGTCGACGCGTCGGCACAGGCCGGGCAGGAGTTCCTGCGCAAGACGCTCGACACCGATGAGGGCGCGCGCCGGCTCGGCGAGCTCGGGATCGGATGCAACCCGGGGATCCAGCGCTACATGAAGAACGTCGCGTTCGACGAGAAGATCGACGGCACCGTCCACCTCGCGGTCGGCAACTCGTACACGTTCACGGGCGGCAAGAACATCAGCTCGATCCACTGGGACATCGTCAAGGACCTGCGCACGAACGGCGCCCTCTACGTCGACGGGCGTCTGGTGCAGCAGAACGGCGACTGGCGCATCTGAAGTTCGAAGAGCTCGAATCTGGTTCGGCTGCGCCGAATCAGAGTCGGACGCACCGAATCTGATTCGCGAAGCGAACCAGATTCGAGCCCTGAGGTTTTGAGTCGTACAGCGAAACCAGGTCACGCGCTTCCGTGCTCGCGCGCGATCTCACCGGCGAGCCGCGCGTTGGCGACGATCAGGTCGCGGTTCGCGGCCAGCGTGCGCCCGCCGCTCTCGCGGTGCAGGTAGGCGAGCACGAACGGCGTCACGGCCTGGCCGTGCACACCCTGCGCGTCGGCAGCGGCCAGCGCCTGCTCGATCAGCGGCTCCACGTCGTCGAGGCTCTTGTCCGGCGGCCGTCCGACGAGGAGCCCACCGCCCTGCAGGTCCCAGTGCGCCGCGGCGACCCGAGCGGCCTCGCCGGCCGACTCGACCCGCGCCGACGCACGCGGGCCGCCGCGGGCGGCGTAGAAGCTCGGCAGCTCGTCCGTCCGCCAGCCGAGCACCGGCACGCTGAGCGTCTCGAGCAACTCGGCGGTCGCCGGCACGTCGAGGAGCGACTTGACGCCCGACGACACGACGAGCGCCTGGGTGCGCGCGAGCACTGGTAGGTCGGCCGAGACGTCCGGGGGCACGGGCCAGCCGCGGTGCACGCCGCCGAGCCCGCCCGTCGCAATGAACCGGATCCCCGCCGCGCGGCAGACGGCGAGCGTCCCGC
>JABFWJ010000346.1 GCA_013362295.1 Thermoleophilia bacterium | reverse complement strand
CTGCGACCCCGAGCGCAGCGCCGAGGCCGACGAGGATCCCGACCGTGTACCAGCCGCCCATCAGCGCGCCGAGTCTAACGCCGTGCCCCCTGCAGCCGGTCGATCACCGCGAGCGTGAACGCCGCCGCGCGCGCACCGTCGACGACGCGGTGGTCGAAGGTGACGCTGACGTTCCCGGTCGGACGCACGACGACCTCGCCGTTCCGCACGACCGCCCGCGGGCCGATCCGGTGGACGCCGAGGATCCCGACCTCGGGGTGGTTGACGAGCGGCGTGACGAAGAGCCCACCGAGCTTGCCGGCGCTCGTCACGGTGAAGGTCGACCCGCGCAGTTCGGCCGGCGTCAGCTTCCCGGCGCGCGCCTTCTCGGCGAGGGAGTCCACGTCTGCGCGCAGCTCCTCGACGCTGCGCACGTCGCAGCCGCGCACGACGGGCACCAGCAGCCCCTGGTCGGTCTGGACGGCCACGCCCAGGTCGTACCGGTCGAGATAGACGATCTCGTTCCCATCGAGGCGCGCGTTGAGCTCCGGGAACTCCTTGAGCGTCTCCGCCGTCGCTTTGAGCACCGTCGGAAGCAGCAGCTCGAGCTCGACACCCGAGAAGTCGCACTCCTCGACGAACGTGACCGCCGGCACCTCGCGGTGCGCGCGCGTCAGGTGCTCGACGATCTGGCGCCGCACACCGCGCACCTGCTCGCGCCGACCCTCCGCACGTTCCGATGGCTCGCGACCTGCGGCGGCGCGGACATCGGCCTCGGTGATCCGGCCTCCGGCGCCCGTGGGCGTGACCGAGGCCAGGTCGACGCCGAGTTCCTGCGCAACCCGGCGGACCAGCGGCGTCGCCTGGATTCTCTGGACAGGTCCGGCTGGGCTCTGGTGCTGTAGCTGTACTGATACAGCACCCTGCGTCTCCGACCCCAGGTGCTGTAACTGTACTGATACAGCACTTGGTCTCTCCGGCCCCGCCTCGCCCGCCGCGCCTCCGTTGTCTCCAATGACAACGAGAACAGTGCCGACAGGAACGATGTCGCCCTCCGCGACAAGGATGCGCGACACCGTGCCTGCAGCGGGCGAGGGGATCTCGACCGTCGTCTTGTCCGTCTGGATCTCCACGAGGGGCGCGTCCTCGGCGATCTCGTCGCCTTCGGCCACGAGCCAGCGGGCGACCTCCCCCTCGGTCAGGCCCTCGCCGAGGTCGGGCAGCTTGAACTCGTACGCCATCGGCGCCGCAGGTTACCTGCGGGGACGCCCGATCCAGGCGGTGCGGGGCGCGATCAGCACGCGCAGGCCCTCGCCCGCGCGCCAGAGCGACACGGCCTGCTCGCTTCCGTCGAGCTCTGCCGCGAGCTCGCGCGGGATGTAGCCCGCCTGCAGCGTCCGCTCCGCGTTCCAGACCGCGACGGCGTTCGGATCGTGCTCGTTGTCCGGCTCGGGCACGAGGGCGAGCCGCGCTCCCGGGTCGAACGAGCCGTCCGCGACCGCTTCGGGCCTGAACGACACGCCGGCGACCGGCACGACCCGGATCCGCGTGTCCTCCCACGAGACCCGCTCGCCCGTCGCGGCGTCGCGCAGGTGGTAGCCGGCGCCCGAGCGGTCGCGCTCCAGCCAGAGCCTGAGCCGTTCAGGACCGTCCAACTCAGGACCATGCGTCGTCGCGCAGCACCGCGTGCACGCCGAGCTGACCGTTCACGACCTGCGTCACGCGCAGATCGACGACGATGCTCGCGAGCGCGAGCGCGTCGTCCGGCGCGAGCCCGCGGTCGCGGACCATCAGGGAGATCATCCCGTCGACCGCCTTCTTCGCCGCGAAGCCGAGGTGCTCGTCGAAGCCGAACGTCAGCCACGCACCGTCGATCCGCGCGCACGGCCAATCGAGCTTCAGGTCGTCGTGGAGATCGAGCGTCACCTGGGCGCTCACCGCACATTCGATCGCCGTGCCGCTGACCTCACCGTCGCCCTGCGCCGCGTGACCGTCCCCTGCGGAGAAGAGCGCCCCGTCGACGGGGATCGGCAGGAACAGCGTCGTGCCCGCGACGAGCTCCTTGCAGTCGATGTTGCCTCCCTGCGGTCGCGGCGGGATCGTCGAGTGCACGCCGTGGCCGACGGGCGGCATGCCCATCACGCCGAGGAACGGCCGGAGCCGCACGATCTGGCCGGTCGAGGCGCGGCCGATTCTCCCGTCGAGCTCCCAGGTGATCCGGTGCGGCCAGGCCGTCAGCGTCTCGCCCCACGGCTCCGGCACGACCTCGTCGACGTGCACCGCGAGCGTCGAGCCGGCGCGCGCGCCGCGTACCTCGATCGGCCCGGCGAGCGCGTGGCCGTCGTCCTCGGGCGAGGATCGCGGCTCGAACAGCGTTCCGTCACCGAGCCACCAGCCGGAGTTCGGGACGGCGAAGCGCACCGAGTCGCCCGGGTCGACCGTCAGGACCGGCGCGCGATCGCGGGAAAAGTGCCCGTGCAGGATCTCCCGCTCGAGCGGTAGCTCGTGAATCACCGGAACAGTGTGCGCACCGCGGCCGCAACGCGCTCGACCGACGGCATGTACGCGTCCTCGATCGACCAGTACGGGTACGGAACGTCGTAGCCGGTGACGCGCAGCACGGGGCCCTGCAGGTCGAAGATCGCCCGCTCCGCGATGAGCGCCGCGAGCTCCGCGCCGAACCCAGCGGTCCGGGGCGCCTCGTGGACAATCACGACGCGGCCCGTTTTCGCGACCGATGCGAGGATCGCCTCCTCGTCGAGCGGACGCAGCGAACGGATGTCGACGACCTCGCACGACACGTCGAGCGCGTCCGCC
>JABFWJ010000253.1 GCA_013362295.1 Thermoleophilia bacterium | reverse complement strand
ACGTGTGTAGATGCCGTGCTCGGCCGACACGGCACGATCGGCGCGACATCGTCGGCGAAGCGATCGGCGTGTTTCCAGCGATGTGTCGCATCGCGAGCTCCCTCACCGAGGGGTCAGCAGCCAGTAGGTGACGTAGGTGACGCCGTTGCGGAGCTTCACGGGCGAGATCGGCCCCGACCATCCATCAGGCGCGGGATCGTTGATGTCGATCGAGCGCAGGTGGATGAGCGTAGTCGACGTGTAGCAGACACCCGCACGCAAGGGCTGGTTCTCCGTCGGGGTCGCGGTCCCGTCATTGGGCGGCAGCAGCGATTTGTCGGTCGCGTCATTGCACTCCGCCGGGTCCAGCAGGTACGCCTGGACATCGCCGCCCGTGAGGATCTTCGGGAAAAAGCCGACGCCGAGGTGCGGATAGTCGCAGTGCGCCGCCGTGCAGTCGTGGATGTGATGGTTCGGCGGCAGGGGTCCGTTGAAGTACCCGGCCCACGCGACCGCTGCGGAGACGAGCAACGTTGCGATGCTCGCAGATGCAAGCAGCGTCTTCATGGCACTCCTCCTTCTTTTGGGGCGCGACGAACTTCGCGCACGCGCTGCAGGGTGTGGTCAGTGTCGATCGAGCGGGTGACCCGATCGCCGGTCAGCCCCGCCTGCCGCGCCGCCTCCGCCACATCCTCACCAGAGAATGCGGCGAAGAAGTGGAGGCAGGTCTCGTCCTCGACCAGGTAGGTCGAGCGGAGATAGCGGACGGAGCGTCCTCCGGCTCCGAACGAGTCGGCGACGGCACGCGCGCGTTCGGCGGCCTCTTCCAGCGCCGACCGCGAACCACCGGCCAAGTAGAGCTCGAGGCAGTAATCCGGCACCGAGCCAGCATCCCCTCACAGCGTCCGTGCCGAAAGCCGGAAAGCCGGACACTTTGCGACGCTCGTGCCGCGATCGCTGCCCCTACCTCTTCGCGGGCATCGCCTCCAGATCCGCCAGCCGGTGCGCGAGCTCCGTCCGCGATCGAACGCCGAGCTTCGCGTATGCCCGCGTCAGCGTCTTCTCGACCGTGTGCACGGTGACGAAAAGCTCAGCCGCGATCTCACGATTCGTCTTTCCGGCGAGGACAAGGTCTGCAACGCGTCGTTCGCTCGGCGTCAACGCGCCGGCGGAGCCTCGGCGGCCGCCGATGCGCTCGAGCTCCGCGCGTGCCCGCTGTGCCCAAAGAGGAGCCGGGAGGGCGTCGAAGAGTGCGACTGCACTTTCGAGCGCCTCCCGTGCAGCCCGCCGCTGCTTCGCACGGCGGCGGACGACGCCGAGGACGAGCAGCGCCCTCCCCCGCTCGATCGGTTCCGACGCAGACGCCAGCTCTACGGCGTGGTCCGCGTGCCCGAGCGCGTCGTCGAGATCATCGCGCGCCGCAGCCACGAGCGCCGCAGACCGGGCGACCGCCGCCGACGCTCGGGGACGACGCGTCCGATCGGCCTGCGCCGCGAACGCCCGCAGCAGTGCTTCGGCGTCGACGAGCCTGTCCATTCCGAGCAGCGCCTCGATCTCGTCGGCCGCCGCGGCTTCCGCCGTGGGCTGACCGAGTCCCGACCTCGTGATCAGCGGCTCGAGGACCGCATGGACGGCGGCTACGTCGCCGAGCGAGAGCTGGAGGAACCCGAGCGCGCGCTCGGCAGACCGGACGATCACGTCGTAGCCGACCGGCCGCATGAGCTCGAGTGCACGCTCGGCCGCCCGTCGCGCCTCGTCGACGTCACCGACCGTTCCCCTGACAAGGGCGGCAGTGGCGAGGACCGCGGCCTCGGCATGCACGACTCCCCAATACTCGGCGATCTCGGTCGCCTCTTCCTCAGCTCTGAGTGCCTCTGCGGTGCGCCCGCGCCGGAGCTCGACCTCGGCGAGCGTGTTGAGCACGATCGCCCGCCAGCTTTCGGAACGCGCCTGAGCATCCCGGTCGACCGAGGCGAGCAAACTCCACGCGGTCTCGAGGTCGTCGTCCCAGAGCGCGCACACGCCGCGAATGCGCGTCGGGCTCTCGCCGACCGGGATGCGCTCGTCGAGACTGCGCTCCAGGGAAACGGCTCGCTCCAGAAGCTCGTGGGGGACCGGCTCGCCCGCGAACAATCGTGCATGCGCTTCTCGGCCTAGCGCAACGGCGAGCTCTACCGCGGAACCAGCCCCGGCCGCGTGTGTGGCGGCCGCCTGCGCGTCGGCGATCGCGCCGGCGAAGTCGCCGCCCCACATGCGCTGCCGCGCGCGCAGGTTCAGCACTGATGCCTCCGCCGATTGAGCGCCAGCGGCGTCCTCGAGCGCGAGGTCTAGCTGCGCGAGCGTCTCCCCGACGTCGTCCACGATCTTGACGAGCAGCTGCCGCGCCGCCGCGCGCGTCGGCGACGGCGGCAGCGACTCGATCAGCTCGAGCAGCATCGCCTCGCTGCGTCTCGCATCTCCGGCCGACCATGCATACAGCGCCGCGTCGAGCGCGCGTCCTGCGCGAAGGTTGAGCCGCGAAGGCGGCGTCAGGCGGCGCGCTTGCTCCGCGAGCTCCGCCGCCGTTTCGGGCGCGCCCCGCGCGGCCGCGGCGACGGCCGCGTTTGCGACCTTCGCCGCAACGCGCTCGTTCGGCCGCTCCGTCGCCAACGCGAGATGCCAGCCTCGCTGCTCCGCCTCGTCTACGACATCAGCGAGTGTGCGATGAACGCTTCGGCGGCGATGCTCGGGAGCGTCCGCATAGACCGCCGAGCCGAGGAGCGGATGCGTGAAGCGGACGCGGCCGCTTACGAGCTCGAGGACGCCTGCGTCGACCGCGGGTGCGACCGCCTCCTCCCAAGATGCGACGACGGCGGCCACGACCGAGCTCTGCGGCTGCCCGAGCGCCGCAACCACGAGCAGTGCTGCGCGCGTCTCGTCCGGAAGCGCTGCCAACCGACTCCGCACGAGTTCTCGCAGCGACTCGGGAATGGTCAGAACGTCCCCACGTTCGGCTGCTTCAGCGGCGGCCCGCGCGAGCTCGAGCGCGAAGAACGGGTTTCCGCCGGCCGCGTCATAGATCCGAAGCAGCACGGGTCGGCTGAACGACACGGACAGCTGTGCGCGGACGATTCGCGCGATCGCGCCGAGTGAGAGTGCCCGGACGGGGAGACGTGAGTGTTCGACAGCGCGCGCCGCTTCCCCGAACGCCAGCGGCAGCGATTCGCCCTCGCGGTGGGACGTGATCACGGCGACCGGCTCGAGCGCCAGCCGGCGAAGCGCGAACGAGAATGCATGGGCCGACGGCTCGTCCAGCCATTGGGCGTCGTCGACGAAGAGTGCGACGTGGCCGCCGCGGGCAAGCCCGCGGAGGAGGTTGAGGACACCCATCGAGAGGGCAAGCCGATCGACCTCCGTGCCGACACGCCGTACCGCTCCGAGCAACGCCGCTCGCTGCGGCTCGGGGAGCGTCGTCAAGTCACTGTCCAGGACCTCCGCGAATGCGTCAGTGAGCGCCGCAAACGCGAGCTGCGCCTCGGCCGCGGCCGGCCTACAGCCGAGGACCTGCCAGCGGCGAAGCCGTGCCTCCTCCTCGGCGGCTGCGAGCAGCGTCGTCTTCCCGATGCCGGCCTCGCCCTCCAGGAAGAGAGCGCGGGGCCGGTCCAAGCGTGCTTCGAAGAACTCCCTGATCGCGGCCAGCTCGGCGTCCCGGCCGACGACCGCTTCCGAGATGGATGCGACCGTCACGGCGTGGACCTACACATGTGGCGATTGTGACCCGCGCAGCGCCGGGTGCCTAGATAGCAGTCTTCGCCCGTCGAGCAGTACGAGTTGGCCTGGGGCAGGACTCGACGCCCTTCTTACCATCCGCGTTTCCGCCTGCTTCGCGCCGAGCAGCGGGCTTCCCGGCCCCTCTGGGCAGTTTCAATGCGCACGCGGCACGGGCTCAGGTGGCTCGCCGGCGAGTGGGCGGATCTCGACCGCGCCGCCGAGTCGCGCCGCCGGGATTCGGCGCGCGAGCTCGGTCGCGTGGTTTCGATCGCCCGCGTCGGTTTGGAGGAAGTAGAAGCCCGCGAGCGGCAGCCTGTCGTCGCTGAACGGGCCGGGGTTCAGCTCGGCCCGGCTGCCGTCGATTCGGAGGGTCGTGGCCTTCTCGGGAGGCTGCAGTCGGTAGCCGGCGACCTGCTCGATTCTGGAGAACGCCTCATATTCGCCGTAAATCACTGCTCGCTCGTGCTCGGAGAGGCCTGCTAGCGAGTCGGCGTGGTCGTAGACGAGGAGTACGTAGGGCATCGGGTGTGGGTCCTCTCTTTCCGTGGTGGTGGGGTCAGGCCGGTTCGATCACAGGCTCGGTGTCGAACTGCGCTTCCGCCTCTCCTCGGGTGTTGGTGGCGCGGAGTGCGATGACTGCTGCGCCGACCAGGAAGATGCTGGCGGCGACGAGGGCGCGTTGGAAGCCGGATGTCAGTGCATGTGGGAACGGCGCGTGCGTCGAGACGAGGCGCTCGGTGCGGGTGGTTGCGATCACGGAGAAGATCGCCAGGCCGAGCGCGCCTCCGATCCAGGTGGAGGTGTTGACCAGTGCGGCGGCGAGACCTGCCTGGTCGGGCGGAACGCCCGCGTTGGCGGCCGTGTTGACGCCGACGAAGACGAAGCCGAGCCCGAAAGACATGATCATCAGGCCGGGGAGCAGGTCGGAGAGGTACGAGCCGTCGACCGGGATCCGTGAGAGCCAGAACACGGCTCCGGCGGCGAGCAGCGCGCCACCGACGATGATCGGCCGGGTACCGATACGTGAGAAGAGGCTCGACGCGATGCCGGCGGAGATCGCGACTCCGAAGGTGACGGGAACGTATGCGGCACCGGCCTGGATCTGTGAGAAGCCGAGGACGTTCTGCATGTAGAGGGTGATGAAGAAGAACATCGAGTAGAACCCGGCGATGGCGATCACCTGGGTGGCGTCGGCGGCGGCGAGTCCGGGGATTCGGAAGATCGAGAGCGGCATGAGCGGGGTCCTGTGCCGGCGCTCGTTGACGACGAACGCGAGCATGAGGAGGCCGGCGCCGGCGAGCTCCGCGATCGTCCTCGCAGTGCCCCAGCCGACCGAGGGCGCCTGCACGAGCGCGTAGATAAGAAGCAGCATCGCCCCGGTCACGAGGACTGCGCCGAGGGGGTCGAATTCCCTCGTGCGCCGAGCGGGCCGCTCACCGCTGACGATCCGGAAGGTCGCGACGAGCAGTACCGCGGAGACGGGAAGGTTGACCCAGAAGACCCACCGCCAACTCGCAGCTTCGGTGAGAACGCCACCGAGAAAGACGCCGACCGCCGACGCGAGCCCGGCGACGGCGCCCCACGCGCCGAGCGCCTTATGGCGATCGGCGCCGTCGCTGAACGTCGTCGTCAGAATCGACAGCGCGGCCGGCAGCATCATCGCTGCGCCCGTTCCCTGCACGAGGCGCGCGGCGATCAGCGTCCCGGCACTCTGAGAAATTCCGGCCGCGAGGGACGAGAGGGCGAAGACGACGATCCCTGCGACGAGGAGCCGGCGCCGCCCGAGCAGGTCGGCGGCGCGCCCACCGAGCAGCGTGAATCCGCCGTAGGTGAGCAAGTAGCCGCTCAGCACCCACTGCAGGTTCTGGACCGAGAAGCCGATGTCGCGTCTGATCGAAGGCAAGGCAACGTTGACGATCGAGGCGTCGACGAAGTCGAGGAATCCGACCATGCAGAGGAACAGCAGCGTCAGCTTCCCCTGGCGGGTCGCGAGATACGAAGTGTTCGGGAGCCCCTCAGGGAGCGCGAGCTCGGTTGCCATCTATCAGTCTCCTTAGTGAGTTAACTAACTCACCATACACAAGCGGTGTACGCTGTGAGTGAGATGGCTAACTCCACAGCAGTAAAGCCCGCAGGCAAGCGCGAACGGCTCGTCGCGGGCGCCCGATCGCTGATCCACGAGCAGGGCGTCCAGCGGACGACGATCGCCGAGGTCGCCGAACGGGCCGACGTCCCGGTTGGAAACGTCTACTACTACTTCAAGACGAAGGACGAGCTCGTCGGCGCGGTCGTCGACGGCTACATCGCGGACATACAGGCCGCCCTGGTGCGACTCGATCGACATCGCACGCCGCAGGCTCGGCTGAAGGCGCTCGTGCAGATGTGGGTCGACCAGCGCGAGGACGTCGCACAACACGGGTGCCCGCTCGGCTCGCTCTGTAGCGAGCTCGGCAAGAATGACGGCAGCGGCCTCGACGTGGATGGCGCCGAGATGCTGCGCATCGAGGTGGACTGGGCCGAAGGCCAGTTCCGCAGCCTCGGTCGACGCGACGCTCGCGACCTCGCCATCTCGCTTCTCTCCGGCATCCAGGGAGCCGCCCTCTTGGCGAACACGTTCCGCGAACCCGAGATCTTGTCTCGGCAGGCCCGCCGGCTCGACCGCTGGATCGACTCCTTGGCATGAACGAACGCTCCGCCGGCGAGTCGAGTGTCTGACCGCCTCCGCCCTCTCTGGGACTTCGACGACCTCGACGCAACCGAGGGACGCCTCCGCGAGCAGCTGGCGCAAGAATCGGGTGTCGAGGGGCGCGCCGAAGTCCTGACGCAACTTGCCCGCGTCGAAGGGCTGCGAGGTGACTTCGACACCTGCGAGCAACTCTTGCGCGAGGCCGAAATGCTCGCAGGCGACAGCGACACTGCTCGCGTGCGCGTCGACCTGGAGCGCGGACGCAAGCTCCGCTCGAGTGGCGACGGCGCGGCGTCGGTTCCGCTGTTCAAGTCGGCGTTCGCGCGTGCCCTCGAGGCCGAGCTCCATTATCTCGCCGGCGACGCGGCGCACATGGTCGCGATCGCCGTCCCCGAAGAGATGCTCGAGTGGACGGAGCGCGGCCTCGCCCTCGCAGACGCGCAGCCGGACGCGGCGTACTGGACCGGACCGTTGCTGAACAACCTCGGCTGGCACCACTACGAGGCGGGCGACCACGAAGCTGCACTGACGGCGTTCGAGCGCGCCCTCGAAGTGCGCGAGCGCGATCCGACGAACGTCAAAGCGATCGGCTTCGCGAAAGAGGCGGTCGAGACCGCTCGCGCGGCGCTAGCCCGCTAGGGCGTGTTGCTAAACCTGCGACCGAGCGTGATGCCCGAGGTCGAATCCGGGCGAACGGCGTTACGCCTGGAGAGCCGCGGGAGCTCGTCTTGCGAGCGCGCGCGTCGCGACCGAGAGCGCAAGACCCGCGAGGGCTGCCACGGTCGCGCTCGTGATCAGCAGCAGACCGGAAGCGAGTGAGTAGTTGATTGCCACGTCCCTGCCGACGCCGAGGGTGAGCAGGATCCCTGCGGTGGCGCCGACGTTCACGATCGCGCCACCAGCCGTGATCGGGACGACGCCGGCAGCGGCGCTGAGGCAAAGCACGCAGAGCGCGATCGTCGGCGAGAAGGCAAAGCCGAGCGCGCTCAACAGCAAGGCGCTGCCGACAGCACGGCTCGTCCAGCACGCGAACAGGTAGAAGCCGGCCACGAGCGCGCTCCGGCGACCTCGGTGCGTTCTGTGTTCAGAGACGTGGTCGGAGACGCGCTGCAGGCGCCGGCTGCGACGCAGCAGCGGAAAGCGCACGAGCCGGGCGCTGCCGAGGAGCAGCGCGCAGCAGCCGAGGCCGAAGCCGATCACGATCAGGAGAGGACCCCGCAAGGTTGCCGAGCTGGTCGCTATGGCAGAGACGGAGAGAGGAAGCATCGCGACCGCGTCGACCATTCCCAGCGAGACAATCGAGAGCGCGACCGCCTCCAGGCCGATGCGGACTCCGCTCAACCGGCGGAGCGTGCCGATCTTGACTAGGTAGTCGAGCCGGAACGGCAACACCGCCCCGCTCGCCGCTGCCGTGCCGACGGATGCGAGGCAGCGCCCTGGTCGGGCTGCTGCCCAAGCGGGAACAGCCGACGCCAGCCCCGCGCACGCAGGACGAAGCTCATCAGGTAGCAGACGGCGGCGAACACGACGAGGGGCATCTGCGCGTGCGCCAGCGGCCAGCTCGAGTGGGTCAAACGGCGGCCGATCAAGACACACGCGGTGACGGTGAGGAGCGCGAAGCCGACACCGGTGACGAGTCGACGGTGCGCCCGCGTCCACGCGAATCCAGCACCGACTGTCAGCAAGTCGCACGCTCCTGGCTCTCGAGGTCGAAGAAAGTCGGAAGGACCTCGTGCCCTGGCGGCTCCGCGCTCAACTACGCGCCACGGCGATCATAGCGCCCGCTTCCGCTCCGTCGGTGCAGCGTCCCCGTCTCCCGACACTGCACGAGCCCCCGGCTGCCGCTTCGACGCGAGAGCTGGCCCTGCAGAAAAGTCCGTTCGCCTGAAGCTCCTCGCCTCGCGCGCGTCGCGCGTCGGTGGTTTGCGGGCCCGGGCCGGAACCTGTCTACAAGGCCAGTACCAAACACGGTACTCCTTCTACCGACGCTCAGTCGACTCAAACGAAAGGAATGCGATCGCGACATGGCAGCCTCGGTCGCACCCTGCTCAGATACCGGCCGCACAGCCTCGCTTGCCATACTCGCCTCCGTGGGAGAAATCGACCCCCTCGGGACTCGCAAGGACGGCCTCGACGCGTTCCTCGACCAGAGGGTCGACGAGGGCTACGTGATCGAGACCCGAACAGATACCCACGCGATCATTTTCCGACGACCGAAGGGCTTCAAGCGCTTCACGAGAGGCCGAGACCCGGGACGCTTCGTAGTTCAGGTCGACGAAGATGGAATCGCCACAATGCGTCCCGCGGAGCCGCGGCGCACATGAAGCGATACCGCCTCGGCCCGAAACCTCGGTAGCCGCGCAGCAGATGGAGTCTGTTGCCAGTATTGGCGACAGGGCGGTCAACAGCAGCTCAAGAAACGCACTATCGGGGCTCGTGCAGCTCTAACCGCGGAAGGCCCGCGGCACCGCGGACCCGCCGCGTCAGCTGACCGGCGTTAGCTCGTCTGGATGTAGACGTTCATCCCGGAGACGATCTCGTTGAAGTTGGCGTGACCCGGAACGACCAGCGTGATTCCTTCGCCCGTCGGGTCGTGGCTGTTCGGCGGTTCGGGCCGATAACCAGAACACGGTCAGCGTGGCCGGGATTCACGCGTGATCCGGCTACCTGTTTGAAATCGCCGAGTCGTTGCCGTGCGCGGCGGCGATCACAGCGGTCAAGAGTCCGTCTCGCTTCGCCGCCAGGCTCTCGATGTCGCCGAGTGAGCGTCCCGAAGAGAGTCCCTCGACAAGTCTGTCCGCGGTCGCCTGGAGCGCTCGACGTCCGCGGTGACGATGAAGTGCGTGAGCGCGATTCCTTCGCTCAGCGTGGGGAGACTTGACACGGTCGTGCGCCTCTCATTCGGGCTCCAGGGCGACGGTCAGTGCCGGTTGCTCAGCGCCGGCGAGGTCGGCGCGGCGGACCCGGATCGCGGTGATGTTGATGGCCAGGGTGAGCAGGGCGACCCCGGCGGCGACCAGGAACCCGCGGGCGAACCCGGTGGCAAGGGCATGGCGGTAGATCGCTGCGGCTAGCGGCCCGCCCGGGTGCACCGGGTGTCCGGCCCGCGCGGCGGCGGCGGTGGCGTGGACGGCGTTATGGGCGACCGCGGTCCAGGCGACCGTGCCGAGCACCGCCAGGCCGATGGAGCCGCCGACTTGCTGGCCGGTGTTGAGCAGGCTCGAGGCCACTCCGGAGTCGGCTTCGGCGACGCGGTTCAGCGCGACCAGTGACAGCGTGACGAACAGCAGCGCCGTTCCGGCTCCGATGACCATGGTCGGGCCGAGCACCCCGCTCGCGTAGGTGTCGTGCTCGCTGATCCGGGACAGCCAGTACAGGCCGGCGGTGCTGAGAGCAGAGCCTGCCAGCAGCAGCGGCCGGGCGCCGATCCGGGGCACAAGCTGGGTGACTGCGCCGGCTGCGATGAGGAGGGCGGCGGTGAACGGGAGGTAGGCGACGCCGGTCTTCAGGGGCGAGTAGCCCCAGACCGTCTGCATGAACACGGTGAGGAAGAAGAACATGCCGAAGACGAAGATGCCCACCCCGGCGTAGCTCAGGTAGGCGCCGGTGCGGTTGCGGTCGTGCAGCAGCCGCAGCGGCAGCAGGGCCTGCGGACTGCGGGTCTCGATGACCGCAAACGCGGCGAGCAGCACCACGGCCGCCACCAGCGAGGCGATCACCTTGGCGTCTCCCCAGTGGGAAACGCCGTTCGGGCTCGTGGCGGCGCTGAACAGGCCGTAGACCAGCGCGGCGATCCCGCCGGTGCCGGTGAGCGCGCCCGGCAGGTCGAACCGGCCGCGGCGGCGCGGGGTCTCGGCCAGCACCCGCGGTGCGGTCAGCGCGACTGCGGCGCCGATCGGCACGTTGACGAACAGCACCCACCGCCACGAGGCGTAGGTGGTCAAGAGGCCGCCGCCGATCAGGCCGATCGCGCCGCCGGCGATGCTCATCGCGGCGTACACGCCCAGCGCCCGGTTGCGCGGCGGGCCCTCGGGGAAGGTGGTGGTGATCAGCGACAGCGCGGCCGGGGCGACGAGCGCGCCGCCGACGCCCTGCAGCGCGCGGGCCGAGAGCAAAAAGGCCGGGGAGGTGGAGAACCCGCCGGCCAGCGAGGCGGCGGTGAAC
>JABFWJ010000322.1 GCA_013362295.1 Thermoleophilia bacterium | reverse complement strand
CCTGGCGTGCAAGCAGATCGACTAGTCCTTCATCAGCGCGATCAGCGGCGAGACGACAACCGTCACGCCGTCGAGCAGCAGGGCCGGCAGCTGGTAGCAGAGGCTCTTGCCCCCGCCGGTCGGGAACACGGCGAGTGCGGAGCGGCCGGCGAGGAGCGCCTCCACGACTTGCTGCTGGCCGTCGCGGAACGACGCGAAGCCGCAGCGGTCGGCGAGGAGGTCGGCGGCAGTCATCGTGGCGACGGTACCGATCGGCGCGCGGCGTGCCATCCGTCGTTCGGATGGTCGAGTAGGGTCGGGTCGTGTCGCTCGAGCTGATCGAGTTTCCGGCGGACGACCTGTCACGCGCGCGGCGGTTCTGGGAAGAGCTGCTCGCGGTCTCGCTCGACGAGCGCACTCCCGCGGAGGGGCAGGGGTTGCAGACGCACGCGGACGGCACTGCATTCGGGCTGCACGTGCGCGGGAGTGGGCCTGGTGATCGCTTCTCGCTGCCGTACTTCCGCGTCGACGACCTGGCGCGCGCGCTCGAGCGCGTCGTTGCGCTCGGCGGCAGCGTGGTTCATCCCGGCGAGCGCTGGGCGATCTGCCGCGACTCCGAGGGGAGTCCGTTCGGGTTGAGCGGGTAGGCGGCGCGAAGTGCTCGAATCTGGTTCGGCTGCGCCGAATCAGGTTCGGGGCTCAGACGTCCGGCGTGATGTCGCCGTCGCCGGAGCGCTTCTTCCAGAACGTGGCGACGCCGACTGCGCTCGCGATCAGCAATGCGATCGCGCTCTTGTTCGGCTTCTTCGTCTCGGTGTCGATCGCGGGGACGGCGTCCTTGGCCTTCTTCTTCAGGACGCGCTTGCCGACCATCCACGTCACCCAGCCGACTGCAGCGTTCCTGCGGTTGAAGACGCCCATGTGGCCACCCTAACAGGAAAGAAAAGAGGGCCCCGCTCTCTGCGGCAAGAGCGGGGCCCCCGGGAGAGTGCCGGGAACCTGCGGGCGGGCGAGGCTCCCGGCGGGACGAGGGCACGTCCAGTTGTAAAGACTCCCTCCCCGCGGAAATCTTGCGCGGGGATTTCGACTTTACGGTGCGCTTACAATTGGCGGTGCCACCGGGAGGGGCACCGGAGGCGGCGCCGGCAGGGTCGGGACGGTCACAGCCGGGAGCGTGACCGGGGGCACCTCGGGCGCCGGGACGGTGACCGCCGGGAGGGCGACCGGGGGCGGATCCGGCACTGCGACAGGGACTGCGGGAAGCGCCGGCGTCTCGACCTTGGGCAGCGGCGGCGGCGTCGGGGCCGGCTGCGGGGCGGCCACGCTCTTCGTGGGCGGCGGGACCGGGGCCGGCGGCGGTTCCGCAGGGTCAGGCGCGGGGTCGGGGGGGTCGGGCGGCTCGGGCCCCGGGAGGACCGTGAGCTGCGGACGCGTGGCCGGGGCGCGCTCGCGGGGCGGCGCCGGAAGGGGGGCCGGCACGCGCTTCTGCGTCTTGCCCGGCCCCTTCCTCGGCGGTACGGCCACTGGGTGAGCTTGAGGCTTGGCGACGGGGTTCGCGGCGAGGCCAGGGGTGCGCGTGACCCGGACCTGCTCGACGCTGCTTCCCGTGCGCGGGACCACGGTCGGGTGGCGCTGGACCGGCTCGCGCGGCACCGCAACGGCGACGCCGGCCACGGTCGCGGTCGTGAGGACAACCGCGGCGACCTTCGCGCCCCACCAGGGCAGGCCGAGCGACGAGGCGATCCGCCGGAGCGCGCCCTTGCGGCCGCGGGCCTGGCGTTCGAGCGTCGCGCACGCGGGGCAGATGCGCGCGTGAGCCCGGACGCGGCCGCGGGCGGCCGGGTCCTCCAGCAGCCCGGGAAACTCCTCGCAGTTCAGCGCGCCTTCGAGCTGTTCGCGAAGGGACCGGCGGGCCCGGAAAATCAGCGTCTCGACGGCGGAGTCCGACAGCTCGAGCGCCGCGGCGATTTCGGCGTAGGTCCGGCCCTCGAGCTCGCGCAGCACGAGCGCGTGCCGCTGCGTCGCGGGCAGCGCGTCGAACGCGCGCCGCAGCTCCTCCGCCCGGCCGTGCTCCTCGGGCTCGGCGGCCAGGTGCTCGGGCAGCTCCGCGTGCAGCTTGCGCGAGGCGAGCAGCCGGCGGGCCTCGTTGTGCGCGATCTTGATCAGCCAGTTGCGCGGCGTGCGCACCTGCTCTCCGCGCTCGATCGCCCGGAACGCGCGCACGAAGACCGACTGCGTCACGTCCTCCGCGTCGGAGCGGGAATGCAGCACGTGCAGGGCGTAGCGGAGTACTTCGGCCGAGTACCCGCGATAGAGCCGCTCGAGCTCTGCGCCCGCGTCCCGACGCCGGAGCCTGAGCAGCCGTACGTCCCCCGTTGCAACTACCACTTCCTGCTCAAAACGAGAGAGAACTTCAGACAGATACGGGTACTCTCCCTGGCCGTGGGAGTCACGGGCACCGTTGCGCCGCTCGCAGAGCGCCCGTTTCGGTTGCTCTGGCTCGGGCGCGTCTCGTCGGCGGTCGGCGACGCGCTCATCCCCGTCGCGCTCGCGTTCGCCGTCCTCTCGGTCAACCACTCGGCCACCGCCCTCGGCAGCGTGCTCGCCGTCTTCACGCTGGCGCGCGTCGCCTTCACGCTCGTGGGCGGCGTCGTCGCCGACCGGCTGCCCCGGCGCACGGTGATGCTCGCCTGCGACGGCGTCCGGGCCGTCGTCGAAGCCTTCACCGCGGCAATGCTCTTCTCACACAACATGACACTGCCGCTCTTCTTCGTCACCGGAGCGGCCTTCGGTGCGGCGTCGGCGTTCTTCGGTCCCGCCTCGGACGGGCTCGTCCCCCAGACGGTGAGCGCGGAGAACCTGCAGCGCGCCAACGCGCTGCTCGGGCTCTCGCGCAACTCCCTCAACGTCGTCGGGCCGGCCGCCTCCGGCGCGCTGATCGCCGTCGCCGGAACCGCGTGGGTCTTCGCCGTCGACTCGGCGAGCTTCGTCCTCAGCGCGTTCTTCCTGCTCCGGCTGAGGCTGCCCGCGCACGCGCGCGCCGCGCCGAACAACTTCCTGCACGAGCTGCGCGACGGGTTCCGCGAGGTCGCGTCGCGCGCGTGGGTGCGCGCATCGATCATCGGCTTCGCGATCTCCAACTTTTGCCTCGCCGCGTTCCTGGTGCTCGGGCCGCCGATCTTCATGCGCCATTTCCACGGCGCGCGCGACTGGGGGTTCGTGTCGGCGTGGGGCGGGATCGGTGCGATCGCCGGCGCGCTCGCCTCCGGGCGGATCCGTCCGCCCCATCCCGTGAGCGCCTGCTTCGCGGCGTCGGTCCTGATCGCGGTGCCGATCGCCGCGCTCGCGCGCCCGCTCCCGCTGATCGCGATGGCCGCCGCCTGGACCGTGGCCTCGGCGTCGATCACGATCGGCAACACGTGGTGGGAGACGACGCTCCAGCGCGGGATCCCGGCGGCGGTCTACGCGCGCGTGCGCTCCTACGACATCCTCGTGTCGTTCGTCTTCATGCCGCTCGGCTTCATCTCGTTCCCGCTGATCGGGCGCGAGCTCGGGAACGGCGCAACGCTGCTCGCTGCGGCGTTCGTCGTGGCCCTGTCGAACCTGGCCGTCGCGTTCGTGCCCGGCGTGCACGAGGTGACGGACACGCATGAGCCCGAGACGCCCCGGGCTCACGCGCACGCGGCGTAGATGACTGATTCCCGACTGGAGCACTCACGGCTGGGGTCCTGCACGCGGCCGCATGTCCTCCCCGCGAGCACACGAGTCAGGAATCAATCATCTAGGCCTTCGCTGGTGCCTTCTTCCGGTTCGGGATGTGGATCGCGCGGCCGAGCGCGGCGAGGCCTGCCTCCTTGATCGCCTCGCTCAGCGTCGGGTGCGGCGCCATGCCGTCGGCGACCGTCTCGACCGTGGACTCCGCGTCGATGGCGACGACACCGGACTCGATCATGTCGGTGACGTGCGGGCCGACCATGACGAGACCGAGCAGCTCGCCGTACTTCGTCTCGTGGATCGACTTGACCCAGCCGGTCGTCTCCGCCTGCATCACCGCACGCGCGTTCGCGACCCACGGGAACGTGCCGACCGCGACGTCGTCGCCGAAGCGCTCGCGCGCCTGCGCCTCGGTGAGGCCGACCGCCGCGATCTCCGGATCGGTGTAGATCGGGCGCGGCACGGCGGGATCGACGATCGCGGCCTCGTGGCCGAGCGCGTTCTCCGCGGCGACCTCGCCCTCACGAAACGCGGTGTGCGCGAGTTGCCAGTAGCCGGCGCAGTCGCCGACCGCGTAGATGTGCTCCACCGACGTACGACGGTGGTCGTCCGCCTCGACTCCCTTGCGCTTGTCGAACTGCACGCCGGCGGCCTCGAGCCCGATGCCCTCGACGAGCGGTCCGCGGCCGACCGAGACGAGCATCAGGTCGCAGTCGACGGTCTCGCCCTCACCGAAGTGCACGGTGAGCGAGTTGCCCTTCTGCTCGACCTTCGTGCACTGCTTGCCGAGGTGGAGCGCGATCCCGCGCTTGCCGAATGCCTTGGCGAGCTCCTTGGCCGCGTCCTCGTCCTCCTGCGGGATCAGCGTGTCGAGCATCTCGACGATCGTGACCTCGGAGCCGAAGCGGTTGAAAATCGACGCAAACTCGCAGCCGATGATGCCGCCGCCGAGCACCACGAGGCGCTTCGGCACCTCGGTCTGCGCGAGCAGGCCGGTCGAATCGACGCACAGGTCCGACTCGAGGCCGGGGATCGGCGGGCGCAGCGGGAACGAGCCCGTCGCGATGATCGCCGACTTGAAGCTGACGTCCTCCCCGCCCTCGACCGCGATCGTGTTCGCGTCCTTGAACGCGCCGGCGCCCTTCACCCACTCGACGCCGTTCGCCTTGAAGAGGCCTGCGACGCCCTGCGTCATCTGCTTGACGACGCCCGCCTTCCATTCGTTCGCGGCGCCGAAGTCGAGCGTCGCGCCGTCGACCTTCACGCCGAGCTTCGCGAACGTCTCGTTTCCCTGGTGCAGGAAGTGCGCGGTCTGCACCCATGCCTTCGTCGGGATGCACCCGACGCGTAGGCAGGTGCCGCCGAGCTCGGGCTCCTTCTCGATGCACGCGACCTTCGCGCCCAGCTGGGCGGCGCGGATCGCTGCGGTGTAGCCCCCGGGCCCTCCGCCCAGGACGGCGACGTCGACGTCCATCTCATCTCCTCGATTCTTCGGTTTCCGCGCGCGATGGTATCGGGCGGTCGGTCCGCGGCGCGTGCAGTGACCTAGGCCAGGATGACGATCTTGCCGAACTTCCCGCCGGCGGCGAACGCGTCGTAGGCCTCCTGCGCCTGGTCGAGCGGGAACGTCGCGTGCACCGGCACGACGACGCGGCCGTCGGCGAGCAGCGGCAGGACGTCCACGCGGAGCAGGCGCATGACCTCCGCTTTCTCCTCGCGCGAGCGCGGGCGCAGCGCCGAGCCGTGGATGCGGCCGCGTGCCGCCATCAGGCGGCCGAAGTGGATCTGCGCCGTCGCACCCGCGCCGGTCCCGATCACGGAGATGCGGCCGAGCAGATTGAGCAGCTCGAGGTTCGTGCGCAGGTTGTCGCCGCCGACGAGCTCGAGGATCACGTCGTAGAGGCCCGACGCCTCGGTGTCGGCCGCGCCGAGCTCCATGATCTCCTCGACGTGGTGCCTGGCGCTGCCGGTGACGGTCGCGCCCGCCTCGGCGCCGAGCTGCACGGCCGCCGTGCCGACGCCGCCGGCGGCGCCGTTCACGAGCAGCCGCTCGCCCGACGCGAGCTCGGCCTGGGTGAAGAGCGCGTCGTGAGCAGTCGCGAACGTCTCGACGAAGCCGCCCGCCTCCGGCCAGCCGATGCTCTCCGGGACGGGCAGGACGTGCGACTCGTGCACCGCCACGAGCTCGGCGTGTCCGCCGCCCGGGACGAGCGCCATCACGCGGTCGCCGCCCTCGGTCTCTCCGGCGCACTCGAGTCCGGGCAGGTCCGGCGGGACGCCCGGCGGCGGCGGATAATGCCCGGCCCGTTGGGCCAGGTCGGCGCCGTTCACCCCGGCCGCGCGGACGCGGATCAGGATCTCGCCGGGCCCTGGAACCGGATCCGGGCGCTCCTGGATCTCGAGGTGCCCCTCTACGATCACGGCCGCGCGCATACGTCATGCTATGCGCGTGCGACTCGAAGGCGTCCACCACATCACCTGCATCACCGGCGACGCGCCGGCGAACGTCGAGTTCTACGCAGGCGAGCTCGGCCTGCGCATGGTCAAGAAGACCGTCAACCAGGACGACCCCACCGTCTACCACCTCTTCTACGCCGACGAGAAGGGCTCGGCCGGCGCCGACATCACGTTCTTCGAGTACCCGGGCGCGCCGAGGGGTCGCGCCGGCGACGGGATGGTGCACCTCGTCTCGTTCCGCGTCGGCTCCGACGAGTCGCTCGAGTTCTGGCAGAAGCGCGTCGGCGGCGAGATCGACGGACGCTCGCTGTTGTTCACCGACCCGGAAGGGCTCGCGCTCCAGCTGCTCGTCGACGACACCGGCGAGCCGCCGCTGACCGCCCACGCGCCCGACATCCCGGAGGAGCACCGCATTCGCGGCTTCGCCGGCGTGCGTGCGTACGCGTCGCACCCTGAGCGCAGCGAGCGGCTGCTGCACGCGCTCGACTTCGAGCCGGGCTGGGTCGCACGCGGCGAGAAGCGGAGCGGCTTCTACATCTACGACGTGCCGCCCGCCGAACGCGGGATGCAGTCGGCGGGCACGGTGCATCACGTCGCGTGGGCGTCGAAGCTTGACGAGCACGATGCGTGGCGCGACAAGGTGATCGACGGCGGGGGACAGCCGACGCCGGTCATCGATCGCTTCTACTTCAAGTCGATCTACTTCCGCGAGCCGAGCGGCGTGCTCTTCGAGATCGCGACGATCGGGCCGGGGTTCACCGCGGACGAACCGTTCGAGACGCTCGGCGAGTCGCTGTCGCTGCCGCCCAACTACGAGCAGTACCGCGAGCAGGTCGAAGGCATCCTCGCCCCGCTGCCGAACCCGCGCGCCGCGCGTTCGGCTCGGTGATCGTCCGAGAGCGGCCCGCCTCCGGCGAGGCCGAGGGCGCGTTCGTGATGTTCCACGGGCGCGGCGCCGACGAGAACGATCTCTTCCCGCTGCTCGACCTGCTCGACCCGGAGCGCAAGCGCCACGGCTACTGCCCGCGCGGGCCGCTGTCGCTGCCGCCGGGCGGCGCGCACTGGTACGCGGTGTACGAGGTCGGGCATCCGGACCCGGTGACGTTCGCGCCCGTCTACGCCTCGGTTGCGTCGTGGCTGGACTCGCTGCCGCACTCGAGCGTGTGGCTCGCGGGGTTCTCGCAAGGGGCGGTGATGTCGTACGCGCTCGGGCTCGGCGTCGGCCGTCCGCGCCCGGATGCGATCGTCGCGTTCTCGGGCTTCATCCCCGACACGGACGCCTGGGAAGGCGATTTCTCACCGACGCTCCCGCCCGTCGCGATCGGGCACGGTCTGTACGACCCGCTCATCTCGGTCGAGTACGGACGAGCCGCGCGCCGCTTGCTGGTCGATGCGGGCGCGGAGGTGCTGTACCGCGAGTATCCGCTCGACCACACGCTCGACCCCGGATTCGTGGCAGACGTTCGGGAGTGGTTGGGGCGCCTCTGAGGAAACCGTAAGGCTCGAATCTGGTTCGGCTGCGCCGAATCAGATTCGGAGCTGCCCTGAATCTGATTCGCGAAGCGAACCAGATTCAAGATTTTCAGAGTTGTTGCAGTCCCGGTCGTCGGTGCCAGGCAAGCTCGAGGCATGCGCGCGACACACGCCGGGACGTTCCACGTCACCACTCGCTCGATCGCAGAAGAGCGCATCTTCAGGGATCGCACCGACTACCGAGCTGGCGTGCAAATCCTCGCGGATCTGAGCGCCGAGCAGTTCCTCATCTGCCACGAGTTCTGCCTCATGCCGACGCACTACCACGTCCTCGCGAGCTTCGAGGAGAAGATGCTCACCGCGGCGATTCGGCGTTTGAACAAGCGGTACGCATCCGGGTTCAACTGGCGGCACGGTCGGCGCGGACACGTCTTCGACTCGCCGTTCGTCAGCGTCGAGGTGACGACCGAGCGTCACGCGTACCGGTTGTTCGACTACATCGCCGAGAACCCGCCGTACCGCCCCTGGCCGTGGAGCAGCTTCGACGCGGAGTTCTCCTTCGTCTTGCCGGTGCCGTGGGACGAAAGGCTCGAATCTGGTTCGGCTGCGCCGAATCAGGTTCGGCCTGCGTCTGAATCTGATTCGCGAAGCGAACCAGATTCACGCTTTTAGGTTTTGTCGAGCAGTCCTTTGGCGCGCAGCTCCTCGAGTGCGGACGCCGACTTCTCCGGCGAGAGGCCCATCGCCGTGAGGATGTGATCGGCCTTGGTGAACTGGATCTCGTCGTACTGGACGATCTGGACGAGGTTGCCCGACGGGTCACGGAAATCGAGGCGACGGCCGACGATTTCGACGCCGGCTTCCTCGAGCGCGCGGCGGGCGGCCTGCTTGTCCTCGACCACGAGCCCGAAGTGCGGCTCCTCTCCACGCTCGAAGAGGGCGAGGAACTGGTCGCCGATCTCCAGGAACGCTGCGTCCTCCTCGCTGCGGTCGACCGCCGTGGGTTCGAACAATGCGGTATAGAACGCGACCGCCGCCTCGAGGTCGTCGACGCGCAGCGCGACGTGGTTGATGCCTGCGAGCTTGGCCTTCACGGTCCCGCCTTCACAACTCACGAACCATCACGAGCCCGCCCTGCGACTCGCCGGAGGCGGTGAAGCCGTTGCGCTCGTAGAACGCGACCGCCGGCGAATCCTTCTCCACCGACAGCGACACTCGGGCGTGGTTCTCCGCGCGCGCCTTCTCGAGCAGCGCGTCGAGCAGCTCCTGCCCCACCCCGTGGCGGCGGCGGGACGGCACGACCGAGATCGAGAGCTCGGGCGTCTGCTCGTCGAGGAACCCGTAGCCGGGCTCGCTGCGGCGGAAGAGCCGGAACCACGCCGCGCCGACGCGGTTGCCGGTCTCGTGCGCGATCACGGCGACGTCGCCCGGGCGGCCCCAGTTGTCGACGTAGCGCGTCAGCGGGATGTCGGCGTCGAGCGCGTTCACGCGCCACGCGTAGGCATGGGCGAGCATCGAGCGCATGAACGGGACATCGGCGGCCGAGCCCTTGCGGATCATCAGAGCGGCTGGGTGAGCTGGACGCGATTTCCGTCCGGATCGAAGACGTCGACGATCCGGATCTGGCCTGCGAGCTCGAGCACGACCCCCACTTCGACGCCTTCGTCGCGGAGCCTCTCCGCATCCGCCTTCACGTCGGCGACGTCGACCGTCGCGACGCCGCAGTCGACGGGCTCGCCCTCGGCGAGCGCGATGCGCATTTCGCCCTGCTCCATCTGCGACCACTTGTCGTGCCAGTCCACATACGTCTCGTCGAAGCCGAGCACGCGCTTGTAGAAGTCGCGGCCGCGGTCGAAGTCTCGGACGAGATACCAGACGCGCGGCGCGTTCATACGCTCACAAAGCGAGCGCCGGCTCTTCCAGGAACTGTTTGACCGTGCGCAGGAAGTCAGCACCCGCGGCGCCGTCGACGGCGCGATGATCGACCGTGAGCGTCATCGTCATCATCGGCCGCACCTCGAGCGCGCCGTCGCGCGCGACCGGTGTGTCGATCGTCGCGCCGACGGCGAGGATCGCCGCCTGCGGCGGGTTGAGGACGGCGACGAACTGCTCGATGCCGTACATGCCGAGGTTCGAGATCGTGAACGTCCCGTCCTGGAGATCCTGCGTCGTCAGCTTGTTCTCGCGGGCGCGGCCGACGATCTCGCCGCGCGCGGCGCCCACCTCGACGAGCGAGAGCCGCTCGACCGAGCGCAGGACGGGAACGATCAAGCCCTGCGGGGCGGCGACCGCGATCCCGATGTTCGCGGTCGGGAACTTGAGCAGCGCATCCTCCGCGTACTGGACGTTCACGTCGCGGTGGCGCATGAGCGCCTGCGCACACACCTTCGCGAGCAGGTCGGTCACGGTCACGCGTATGTCCGGGTTCAGCTCGCGGTTGCGCGCGACGAGCTCGTTCGCCCGGGTCATGTCGGCGCTGACGGTGAGCTGGAAGACCGGCGCCTGCCAGGCGGCGGTGAGGCGGCGCGCGATCGTCTTGCGGATGTTCGTGAGCGGCACCGACTCGACCTCGCCGGCCGGCGCGGCGGCGGGCTTCGCGATCTGTCCGCGCTCGACATCCTCGGCGACGATCCGCCCCTCCGGGCCCGTACCGGTCAGCGAGGCGAGATCGATGCCGCGCTCGCGGGCGATGCGGCGCGCGAGCGGGGACGCTTTGATGCGGCCGTTGAAATCTCGAGTCTCGGTCGGCTTCGCCGAATCAGGTTCGGGTGCCTGCTCCACCTCCGCGGGTTTCTCCGCCGCGGGCTCCGGCGCCGCTTCCGCCTCGGCGGGCTCCGGCGCCGCTTCCGCCTCGGCGACCTCCTCGCCCTCCTTGCCGATGTAGGCGATCGTCTGCCCGACGGGGGCCTCGCCGGATTCGAGCGTGATCTTCAACAGTACGCCGGCGTAATCCGACTCGACCTCCTGGGTGACCTTGTCGGTGTCGATCT
>JABFWJ010000096.1 GCA_013362295.1 Thermoleophilia bacterium | reverse complement strand
CATCGGCGAGTAACCGCCGCTCGGACTCGCGCGCGCGCTCGAGACTTTCGAGCATCGTGTTCAGCGTCGTCCCGAGACGCCCCACCTCGTCGGCGCGGTGTGGATCGGGCAGCCGGCGGGTCGCGTCGCCCGTGCGGCCGATCTCGTGCGCGGCGCGGTCGAGGCGCGCGAGCGGTTGCAGGGCCCCGCGCATCAGCAGCGCCGCGGCAGCCGCGCCGACTCCCGCGGCGACGAGCGCCGCGAGCAGCGTCAGACCGTGGAGCGTCGAGATCGTGCTCGAGAGATCGGCCGTGGACGCCGCGACGAGCACCGCGCCGCCGCCTGCGACGTCCGCGACCGGAGCCGCGTACACGCGGAGCTCGTCGCCGCCGAAGCGAACGGTGCGGTAGCGCGGGCGCGCATCCTCGATCGCGCCCTGCGCGAGCGAGCCGGGCAGCACCCGACCGCCGAGTGAGAGCGAGCGCGCGACGATCCGGCGCCGGCGATCGACCACCTCGACGAGCGCCTGCGTTCCACCCGCCGGCGCGTCGAGCGCACCCGGCGTCGTGACGAGCGCCGGCGCGGACGCGGCCAGCTGAGCGACGCCGATCGCGCGCGTTCGCAGCGAGCGGTCGAGCTCGTGCCGGAGATGGCGCGCAACGAGTACGTCGAGCGCCGAGCCGAGCACGACGACCGCGAGCATCGTGGTGGCCGCCGCCGCGAGGACCGTGCGCAGGCGAAGCGTCATCGGCCGACGATGAAGCCGCTGCCGCGAACGGTGTCGATCACCGGCGGCTCGCCGAGCTTGTGCCGTAGGTTCGACACGTAGCGGTCGACGACGTTCGAGGTCGCAGCGCCCTCCCAGATCTCCGCGATCGCCTGCTCGCGCGTCACGACACGCCGCGCGTTGCGCAGCAGCAGCGCGAGCAGGTCCGCCTCGCGCTCGCTCAGCGTCAGCGCGCGGCCGCCGCGCTGCGCGACGCGGGTCGCGGGGTCGAGCGTGAGGTCGCCGAAGGCGAGCAGCTCCTCGGGGCTCTTCCCACGGCGCAGCAGCGCACGCACGCGCGCGAGCAGCTCCTCGGTCGCGAACGGCTTCACGAGGTAGTCGTCGGCGCCGGCGTCGAGACCCGCGACCCGGTCTGGCACCGCGTCGCGCGCGGTGAGCAGCAGCACGGGAACGGCGAGGCCCTTCGCCCGCAGGCGGCGCGACACCGCGAGCCCGTCGACGCCGGGCATGCCGACGTCGAGGACGAGGAGGTCAGGCGTCGAGCGCTCAACGGCCGCGAGCGCCTCGCCCCCGTCGGCCGCGGTCGCGACCGCGTACCCCTCCGCCGTCAGCGTCCGGTCGAGCATGCGCCTGATCGGCGCGTCGTCGTCCACGACGAGGATCGCGGCCTCGGGCATGCGACCATCATGCCGTCACGAGTGTGAGATCCGCCTCCAGCGCCGCGAGGTCGAAGCCGTTCGGCGCGCTCCCCTTCTCGAGGAAGTCCTCGGACAGGATGCAGTAGGCCTCGTCGCAGTAGCGGTCCCAGAAGCTCCAGGTCAGCTGCTGCAGCCGCCCCCACGTGACGACGGTGAGGCCACGGGCGTCGTAGCGGACGACGTCGACCGAATGCCCACCCCACGTCCCCGGACGGCCCGGCCCCGTGAGCGAGCCCGTGAAGTCCCAGACGTCCTGCTCCTGCGCGGTGAGCGGGAGCTGGAGGCCGATGTAGAGGCCGCCGAAGAGCCACGCCGCCGTCTGAACGAGCGCGTGGTTGTAGACCGAGACGCGCGCGTAGGCACCGATGCGGTGCCCGCCGATGCTCGCCGAACGCCAGTAGCGAAGGACGTCGAGCTCGATCGCACCCTCTTCCCCGGTCGCCGGGTCGACGACCTTGACGTGGTCGAACGCGTCCAGCACGTCGTGTTCGGAGACCTCGACGACGCCGCCGCGGCCCGCAGCGGTCCACGCTTCGATCATGTGCCCGGCGGCCGCCGTCGTGCAGTCGCCGATGCGGTCGTTGGCATACATCGGCCACTCGGGCACGTCACTCGCCTCGTCGAACGCGTCGGGTGGCCGCGGCAACCGCGCGCCGTCGACGTACCGGCCGAGCGAGAGCGTGCGTACGTCTGTCCGGACGGGAAGCTTCCCGAGCCGTTGCACAGCACTCGTCGTAGTCGCCATTGCGGGCCTCCTCTCGAACGCGCCGCAGTGACGCGAGCGACGCTACGGGTCGCGCCGCCATGCGTCAACCTGCGCGGACGCGGGAAGATGTCACGCGCATTGGCCAGCACGCACCGGCCCACCCCAGTCGAGCTGCGGCTCGTCGTCGTCGACGGCCACGGCGAAGCCCACGATGTCTCCGTCGAGGCGGCGTCCGACCTGCGCACTCGCGACCTCCTCGCGGCGATCGGCCGCGAGCTCGGGCTCGACTCGTCCACCGCGACGGTGGACGGCGAACGGCTGCAGGACGACGTTCCCGTGTCGGAGCTCGGCCTGCGCTGGGGCGACGAGGTCCGCCTGGGGGCTGCGCCCGGCGGAAGCACGCCGCACGTCGCCGACCTCGTCGTGGACGGCGGCCCGGAGGCGGGGCGCCGCATCCCGCTCGCCGCCGGGACGTACACGGTCGGCCGGGATGCCGACGTCTCGATCGACGACCCGTCGCTCTCCGGCCACCACATCGTGCTCACGATCGAGCGGGACGGAACGGCGATCGTCGCGGACGCCGGGTCACGCAACGGCACGCTTCTCGACGGGATGCCCCTGACGCCGGGGGACGCGGTCGCGCTCGAGGGCCGGCTCGTCCGCGCGGGCCGCTCGCTCCTCGGCGTCACCGCGCCGGAGCGGGTG
>JABFWJ010000119.1 GCA_013362295.1 Thermoleophilia bacterium | reverse complement strand
ATCTGCCGGCCGTCGCGTCCGCGCAGCCACGGGATCGGCAGGAGTACCTGGACGACCGTCCCGGCGAGGATCGAGCCCGCGTAGACGTACAGCTTGTGGTCGGTGCCGTGCACGTGCGGGACGCCGAAGACCAGCCCGCCGATGATCACGACGTTCCACGCGACCGGCGTCAGCGCGGGAATCGAGAACTCGTCGTACGTGTTGAGGATCCCGACGACGATCCCCGAGACGCCGAGCAGCGCGACGATCGGGAAGAGCAACTGCGAGAGGCCGATCAGCAGCGGGTGGTAGTGCGGGTAGAGCGGTGGCATCGCCCACTGGGCGACGAGCACGAAGAGCGCGGTCAAGGCTCCGAGCCCGAGCAGCGTCAGCCAGAAGAGCGACGACGCGACGCGCCACGCGCGGCGGCGCTCGCCCTTTTCGAGCAGGTCGCTGAAGACGGGGACGAATGCGGACGAGAGCGCGGCGTCCGCGACGAGCGCGCGGATCGTGTTCGGGACGAGGAACGCGATCTCGAAGGCGTTCACGGGGCCACGAACGCCGAAGTAGTTCTTCGCGACGACTTCCCGGACGAGGCCCAGGATCCGGGAGAGGGCCGTTGCGAAGGAGAAGATGGCGGTCGAGAGGGCGAGCCGCCGGGCGGGTCGCTCGGAGACCGGACCCGCCGCCGGGTCGGCGGCCTCTCCCGGACCGCTCGTGGTCGCGTCGTCGGCCACTAGAGGCTTGAACGTTACGCGGGCGGGCGGTCGCAGGAGCCCTCTGCTACCGTTCCGGCGCCCGCACGAGCGGGCATTTCTCTCCTCATGCCGAACATCAAGCAACAGAAGAAGCGCGTCCGGGTCGCGGCGGAAGAGCGCCTGGAGAACCTGCGCTATCGCTCGTCGATCAAGACGCTCGCCAAGCGGCTGGCGACCACGGCCGAGAGCGGAGACGCCTCGACGGTCGACGAAGAGCATCGGGCACTCGTCAAGCTGATCGACCGCGCGGTCGCACGCGGCGCGCTGCACCGGAACGCCGGCGCGCGGAAGAAGTCGCAGGCGGCCCGCATCGTGGCCGGCTCCGCCTCCGACTCCTAGTCTCCGGCCCGCTTACGCCGGCTCTCTGACCGCGGCGCGAGGTTGCGTGATGTCGACGAGCGCACGCTCCAGCTCGAGCTCGTTCGCGAGCCGCGACCCGCCCTTGAGCGCATGGTCGAGCTCGGCCAGGCGGATCAGCGCATCGTCGAGCTCGGCCGCGCTGAACTGCCGCACCTGGCCGAACAGCTTCTGGGTGGGGTACGGCTTCATGCCGAGCCGCGCCGCGGCCTCCTGGGCCGAGAGCCCTTGCTCTTCGAGCCGGTGCGCCGCGCGCGCACGCTGCACGTGCCTGGTCAGGCTGCCGACGAGACGCGGGATCGTCCTCGAGACCGGATCGCCGGTGCGGTCGAGCATCTTCTCGGCCTCGCGGAGCACGGCTCCCACGTCGCGTTTGCCCCACGCGTCCGTGAGGTTCCAGGGCGGCGACTCGGCGCGCGGTGCGACCAGCGCCTCCACGTCGGCCGGCGTCACCTCCGCGTCGTCGGCCCACGTCGCGATCTTCTCGACCTCGCCGGCGAGCTCGTAGAGATCGTCGCCGACGAGCTCTGCGAGCAGACGGCACGCGTCGGCGTCGGCCTTCGCCCCGTGGAGCTTGAACTGGTCGGCGATCCAGCGCGGCATCGCCTTCGTGGTCACGTCCCAGATCAACACGTCGCCGGCGGCGGCGACTGTCTTCGCGATCGGGGCGTCCTTCTTCAGCTCGCCTGCGACCAGGGCGAGCGTCGTGCCCGGGGCCGGGGCCTTGAGGTAGGCCGCGACGGCCTTCGCGTCCGCGGCCTTCCAGGCCTCGACGCCTTCGACGACGACGAGCCGGGTCCCCGCGCCGAACAGCCCCATCACGTTGCAGGCCGCAACGGCATCGTCGCCGCTCGTCTCGGTTGCGAGCAGCAGTTCGACGGCGTCGACGTCGAAGCGGCTGCGAAGTCGCGCAACGGCGCGGTCGACCTTCGGCCGATCACCGCCCGCGATCAGGTACGCCGGTTTGAGCTCGTCCGCCATCGCCGCCAAGCATAGGCAGCCGTGCCGAGGGAGCAGGCGGCGGCGATCGCCGCGCCGCTGCCGCGTACCTGTGCGAACGGCACGGCGGCGACCGCCCGGGCGCAGAAGACCACGTAGGCGGCCAGCAGCCCGTTCAGCGATGCGAGCGCCGCGGCGAGCGACGGCACGACCGGATCGAGGGCCGCCGTCGCGAACGCAAGCGCGAGCAGTGTGGCGATCACCGGCTCGACGAGGACGTTGGCGACGATGCCGAGCAACGGCACCGCACCGAACTGCAGCCAGAGGATCGGCGCCGTCGCGACGCTGCACGCGGCCGAGACGGCGGCCGCCGCGCCGAGCCTGGCCGGAACCGGGTAACCCTCCAGCGTGCGCAGGAGCGGACGCACCGCCAGGAAGATCGCGAGCACGGCGGCGAACGAGAGCTGGAAGCCGGCATCCGCGACCGTGTACGGGTTCCACGCGAGCAGCACGACGGCGGCGAGCAGCAAGACGTGCCACGGATCGCGCTCGCGCGAGAGCAGCCAGGCGACCGATGTCGCGGCGCCCGCGACCGCCGCCCGGATCACGGACGGTTGCGGCCCGACCGCAAGCACGTAGGCGAGGATCGCCCCTACCGCTGCGGCATGGGCCCAGGCGCGCGGGATCCCGACCGCCCAGGCGAGCCACAGCATGCCCGCCGCGAGCAGCACGACGTTCTGTCCGGAGACCGCCAGGAGGTGATAGAGCCCCGACCTGCGGAACGCCTGCTGCAGCTCCGGCGAGAGACCGTTGTCGTCGCCGAGCACCACGCCGTCCAGGACCGCGCGGCGTTCTCCCGCCAGCCCGGGAACGGAGGCGCGGCGCAGCCACGCGCGCAGCCGGTCGCCGGCTCCCGCGAGCCCGCCACGGCGGCGGCCGGTGTCCTTCCAGGCGTCGACCCGGAGGACGACGTGGATGCCCTGCCGGCGCAGCCACGTGCGCTCGTCGAAGCCGTCGGCCGAGGCGCGTGGCAACCGCACGACCGCCAGCAGGTCGATGAGCGCGCCCTGCGGCGGCGCGCGGCCCAGGGGAAACTCGAGCTGCACTCGCTCGTCGAGACCCTGTCCCCCGAAGACACGCACGCGTCCGGGTTGCCGCAGGTCGAACCGCCCGACCCGGGGCGCACCGGTCACCTCGACGAGCGCGTGGCCCGCGCGGCCGACCTGCGCGAGGAGCGGGCTGCGATCGAGTGTGTCGAGCCGGACGGATCCCCACCACCAGCCGAGGAGGAGCAGCAACACCACGGCACCGGCAAGGCGCGCGGCGACCGGGAGCAGCAGCGCTCCCGCGGCGGCCGCGGGCAGCTCGAGTATCGCCTGCACACGCAGGCGTAAGAGGTCCGACGCCACGAGGCCGAGAGCCGCCGCGGCCACGAGGACGTGTGCCGGCAGCAGTCTGCTCACGGGACGACCAGCCCCTGCAGGTCGGCGATGCGGGCGGGCCCGATCCCCGGGATCGCGTCCAGCTCGTCGACGGTGCGGAACGCGCCGTGCTGCTCTCGGTAGGCGACGATCTTCTGGGCCGTGACCGGGCCGACCCCGGGCAAGGCGTCGAGCTGCTCCGCCGTCGCCGAGCTGAGCGAGACAGGCGCCGTCGGGGCGGTCGGGGCCGCGGAGCCGGCGACCGAACCGGCAGCACCGGCAGGACCGGCAGCACCGCCGTCCGGCACGAGCACCTGCTGGCCGTCGGCCAGGGGAGCGGCGAGGTTGACGCCGGCCCGCACAGCGCCGCGGGCGAGCCCGCCTGCGTGCGCGACCGCGTCCGCGACGCGCGCGCCCTCGCGCAGCCGCACGAGACCCGGCCGGCGAACGGCGCCAGCGACGTCCACGATCAGCATGCGCGGGCGCGGCGCAGACGGCGATCGGCGGGCAGGCGAGATCGGTGCGACCTGCAGCGGCGCCGGCGCGTCCGCGCGCCGTGCATGCCGCCAGGCGACGAGCAGCAGCACGAGGAGGAGCAAGAGCCCCGCGAGGAGGCGGCGGCCGTGCACGCCGAGAGGGAATGTCGCCATCCCGAGAGGCTGCCGGGAAAGCTGTGACGCGTGTGAAACGGGTCCGTGCCGAAAGTGGAATTCGAGGCTAGTGCGGCGGAAGGAGCCGGGACGCGTCCGCGTCCCAGCGCCAGACCGCGCCCGGACGCACGTGCGTGCCGCCCACCCAGCGGTCGATGCCGAGCAGCTCGACGCGATCGGCCTCGCCCTCCAGCACGCGCTCGCCGTCGCGCGTCAGGCGCAGGCGCAACCCACCGAAGGCGTGAAGGTCGCCGAGCGGCGGCGGCAACGGCAGCTGCCCGCCGTTCCCGGTCTCGACGAGCCGCGACCCGCCTGCCCCGAGCTGTGCCAGGGTGCGGTAGAACCACGCGTCGCCGAGGAAACGGTGCGTCTTCCATCTCCTGCACCGCGACGAACGCGGCGAACGGCGTGTCCGCCCCCGCCGCGACGGCGGCGAGCGCACGCCGCTCCGTGGCCGAGAGCCCGTCACGGGCCGCGGGGAGCTCCTCGAGCAGCCTCCGCAGCGCCGCGGCCGCGAACGGCAGCCCCGCGAGGTCGGCGGCGGCGAAGCCCGCCCACGCGTCGGGCGCCGGCGTGCGCACCGCATCCCACACCTCGGCCGCGAGCGCGACGACGTCGGTCGAGGCGGGTCGCCGCTCCGACCAGAGCGACTCCAGCTCCTCGGCCGTCAGCTCGCCGAGGCCGTGGAACGCGGGCCGGCCCGGAAAGGAGCCGACGACGAGGAGCTCGACCCGCGCGCTGCCGGCGCCGCTCTCCGCCACGAGCGCAAGCACGTCGAGGAGCTGGAGCTGGTCGTACAGGTCGTGCTCGAACCAGAGCACGACGCGGCGCCCGTCGCGCAGCGCGCCGACGAGGTGCCGGTCGCGCCGCTCGAGCGCGCCCGCGCGCGTACGCGTGCTCCCCCCCCCGCAGGGGCTCCGGAACGCGGCGCGGGCCGCGCGCAGCGACGCACGAGAGCCGGCGGGTACCGGTCCCTCGTGCAGCACGTCCTGCCACGACAGAACCGCGCCGCCGAGATTCGTCCGCCGAAGTGTCTTGCCCGCGCTCTCGCCGTTCGTCACGTGTAGCAGCGGGCTTTTCACCTGACTGTAAAACCCGTACCTCGGTACGGATGTCAAGGAGCTAGATGACGATGTTGACGAGCTTGTCCGGCACGACGATCACGCGCCCTTCCTCGCCGTTCAGGTGCGCCCGCACCTTCTCGGACGCCCGCGCATGCGCGACGAGCTCGTCCTGCGGCAGCCCGGCCGGCACCCGCACACGGTCGCGCACCTTCCCGTTCACCTGCAGCACGAGCTCGATCGTCTCGCGCTGCAGCATCGTCTCGTCCGCGACCGGCCACGCCGCCTCCCACAGGCGCGAGTCGTGACCGAGCACGCCCCAGAGCTCCTCCGCCACATGCGGCGTCCACGGCTGCAGCACCGAGACGGCGGTCTCCGCCGCGAAGCGCGCGGCCGGATCGTCGGGCGCCTTCGACAACTCGTTCACGAGCTCCATCACTGCGGCGATCGGCGTGTTGAAGACGAAGCGGCGGTCGACGTCGTCCGTGACACGCGCGATCGTCTCGTGCGCTTTCCGCGCAAGCGGCGTGTCGACGCCCTCGGGCGACGGCGGCCGGGCCGCCGCCTCGTGCACGACCCGCCATAGCCGGCGGATGAACCGCACCGTCGCGTCGATGCCGTCCGGCGTCCAGTCGATGTCCTGGTCGGCGGGACCCTGGAAGAGGATGTAGATGCGGATCGCGTCGGCACCGAACCGATCGATCAGCTCGTTCGGCGACACGCCGCCCTGCGACTTCGACATCCGCTTCCCGGCGAGCTTCACCCAGCCCTGGTGGAACAGACGTGCGAACGGCTCGCGCACGCCGAGCATGTCGTAGTCGTTCATCGCCTTCACGAAGAAGCGCGAGTATAGGAGGTGTCCCTTCGCGTGGTCGATGCCGCCGATGTACTGGTCGATCGGCATCCAGAAGTCCGCGATCGCGCGATCGAAGGGCGCGTGCTCGTTGTGCGGATCGGTGTAGCGCAGGAAGTACCAGGACGAGTCGACGAACGTGTCCATCGTGTCCGCCTCGCGCTGCGCCGGGCCGCCGCACTTCGGGCACGTCGTGTTGATGAAATCGAGGTTCGACGCCAGCGGCGGCTTGCCCTTCGGCCGGTAGTCCTCGACCTCGGGCAGCAGAACCGGCAACTGGTCCTCCGGCACGCCCACCGCTCCGTGCTCCGGGCAGTAGACGATCGGAATCGGGCAGCCCCAGTAGCGCTGGCGCGAGAAGCTCCAGTCACGCAGGCGGTAGTTGATCGCGGGCTTCGCCCGACCGCGCCCGCTCAGCCACGTGACGATGCGCGGGATCGCCTCGCGCCAGGGCAGCCCGTCGAACTCGCCTGAGCCGACCAGCCTGCCGTGCTCGTCGATCACCGCCCGGACCGGGAGGTCGTACTGCTTCGCGAACTCGAGGTCGCGCTCGTCGTGGGCGGGCACCGCCATGATCGCGCCCGTTCCGTACTCCATCAGCACGTAGTCGGCGATCCAGACCGGAAGCTTCTCGCCGTTGACCGGGTTCGTCGCGTAGTGGCCGGTGAAGACGCCGCTCTTCTCCCGGGTCGCGCGCTCCTCGGTCGGGCGCGCGGCCGCGATGCTCGCATACGTCAGCACCTCCTCGTCTCCGCCTGCCAGCGCTTGGACGAGCGGCGACTCGGGAGCGACGACGAAGAACGTCGCGCCGAACAGCGTGTCGGGCCGCGTCGTGAAGACGGCGACGTCGCGGTCCAGCTCCTCGATGCGGAACAGCACCTCCGCGCCCTCGGAGCGGCCGATGTGCTGGCGCTGGATCTTCTTCGTGCGCTCGGGCCAATCGATCGTCTCCAGGTCGTCGAGCAGCTGATCGGCGTACGCGGTGATCTTGAAGAACCACTGCTCCATGTTCCGTGTCTCGACGACGAACCCGCAGCGCCAGCAGCGGCCGTCGACGACGTGCTCGTTCGACAGCACCGTCTGGTCGTTCGGGCACCAGTTCACCGGCGCGGCCTTCCGGTACGCGAGGCCGTGCTCGAAGAATTTCAGGAACAGCCACTGCGTCCAGCGGTAGTAGGTCGGCTCGTGCGCGGACACCTCGCGCTGCCAGTCGATCGCCCACCCCATCAGGCGCATCTGCACGCGGATCGCCTCCATGTTGCGCTCCGTGATCTCGAGCGGATGCCCGCCGTCCTTGATCGCGGCGTTCTCGGCCGGCAACCCGAAGGAGTCGAACCCCATCGGACGCAGCACCTTGCACCCGTTGCGGCGCTTGAAGTGGGTGACGACGTCGCCGAGCGTGTAGTTCAGCACGTGCCCCATGTGCAGGCTGCCCGACGGATACGGGAGCATCTCGAGCATGTAGAAGTGCTCGTCGTCGGGCGCGGTGCCCGGCGCCGGGTTGTCGACGTGGAAGGTCTGTTCTGCCTCCCAGACCGACTGCCACTTCTTCTCGATTGCGTGTGCGTCGTACTCGTTCACGAATGCTCCCTGCCGTGAAAAGAGGCCCGGAGACGAAAAAGCCTCTCGAACGAGAGGCCGCGGGAGATCGGCGCGGCGTCGCCGCGGGTGCTCCCTGCGCTACGTAAGCAGCAGCTCCATCGGCCGCATCTTAGCGGCGAAATTGCCTCCGCGGCCACCAGTTCCAGTCGCCGAGCAGCGCCATCAGGCTGGGAACGAGCAGTGCCCGGACGAGCGACGCGTCGATCGCCACGGCGAAGGCTATCCCGAGCCCCAGCTCCTTCACGATCAGGACGCCCGAGGTGGCGAATGCGCCGACCGCGACGCAGAAGAGGAGCGCCGCGGCCGTGATCACCCGTCCCGTCCGCTCGAGACCGAGCGCGACCGCCTCGCGGTTCGGCAGACCGGCGTCGTGTGCTTCCTTGATCCGCGAAAGCAGGAAGACGCCGTAGTCGGTCGCGAGCCCGAACGCGATCGCGAAGAGGAGCACCGGCTGCGTGAGCTCGAGTGCGCCCTGGCTGCGGTAGCGCAACAGCCACTCGAGGCGGCCGTCCTGGAAGACGAGCACGAGCATCCCGAACGCGGCCGAAAGGCCGAGCACGTTCACGGCGAGCGTCTTCAGCGGGAGCACGAGCGAGCCAGTGACGAGGTACAGCAGCGCGAACGTCGTGAGCGCGAGGAGCGCGAGCGCGAGCGGGAGCCTGTTTCGCAGGCTCGCGGCCGTGTCGAGATACCACGCGGTGCGGCCGGTCGCGGCGACACCCGGGAGCCCGCGGGCGTCCCGCACGAGCTGCTTCGTCTGCTCGCTCATCGCACCCGTGCGCGGCACGACGTCGACCGTCCACAGGCCCGGAGCGACGCGCTGGGGCGCAGCGACCCGCGAGACGCCGGTGAGCCGCCGGATCGCACCGATCGTCGGCGCCGGGCTCCGCGCGCGCACGAGGAGGTGCAGCGGCGCATCGAGCCCGGGTGCGAACCGCTCGCGCAGCGTGTCGTCGGCGCGGCGGGCGCTCGAGCTCGATGGGAGGACGCTCGCATCGACGACGACGAAGCGCACGCCGAGAAACGGCACGCCGAGCGCGACGAGGAGCGCCGCCGAGCCGAGCGCGACACGCGCAGGCCGCGCCATCACCCAGCGCGCAAAGCGATACCAGGCTCCGCGTTGCTCCGCCCGCGCGGCGCGCTCGGCGGCGCGCTGCCAGCGGCGCGGCGCGAGCACGTTGACGCGCGCGCCGAGCAGGGCGAACAGCCCCGGCAGCAGGACGAGCGCAACGAGCCCCGCCAGAGGCGCGACGATGATCCCGCCGATCGCCATGGAGCGCAGGAACGGCAGCGGGAAGACGAGGAGCGACGCAAACGCCGCGGCGACCGTCCCCGCGCTGAACGCGACCGTCCGGCCGGCGGTCGCGAGCGTCGCGCGCAGCGGCTCGCGCCCCGGCCCGCGGCGGGCGAGCTCCTCGCGGTACCGCGTGACGAGCAACAGGCTGTAGTCGATCGCGAGCCCGATGGCGGCGCCCGTGACGAGGTTGAGCGCGAAGACCGAGATCGGACGGACGTCGTTGACGAGCCGCAAGAGCGCGAGCGTCAGCAACAACGCGAGTAGGCCCGCGGCGACGGGGAGCAGCGCGGCGACGACGCCGCGGAAGATCCAGAGCGCAAGCAGAAGCAGGAGCGGAAACGCGATCAGCTCGGCCCGCACCAGGTCGCGTTCGGACTGCCTGCCCACCTGCTCGTTCGCGAGTGCCGCGCCGCCGACGATTCCCGGCAGCGAGCGCGCGAGCTGCGAGACGTTCGGGGCCGCTGCCGAACCGTGCGTGCGAAACCACGCGGCCACGAGCACCAGCCGACCGTCACGCGACACCGCCGCGGGAGCCTGCAGACGAGCGACCGCCGGGTCGCGCCTCAGCTGCGCCGCGGCGGCACGCGCCTCGCGAGGCGGAGCGACGACGACCAGCGAGGGGCCCGGAAGGACGTGGGTCGCGCGCGAGAGCAGGTCGAGCGTGCGGAAGCTCTCCGACGAGCTGTCCTGGAAGTCGTTATCGCTCGACTCGAGCCGCGACGGAGTCGACGCCCCGAACCAGGCGGCCGCGAGCGCGATCGCGAGCGCCCCAACCGCGATCGCGCGGCTGCGGCGATGTGCGAGGTCGGCGAGCGCTGCGAGCATCGGCATGAGCAGAATGCCTGCCGTGTTGACGGATCTCCTGCCCGACACCGCACGCGTCGCGGACGGCGAGCTCGTGCTCGGCGGTGTGCGCTCGACCGAGCTCGCGCGCGAGTTCGGCACGCCGGTCGTCGTCTACGACGAGGCGACGATCCGCGGCCACGCGCGCGCGTACCTGACCGCCGCCCCGGGCGCGCTCGTCGCCTACGGCACGAAGGCATTTCCCTCCGTCGCGGTGCTGCAGGTCCTGGCCGAGGAGGGCCTCGGCGCCGACGTCTCGACGGTCGGCGAGCTGGAGTTTGCGCTCCGCGCGGGGGTCCCAGGCGAGCGGCTCGTGATCCACGGCAACAACAAGGAGGACGAGCTGCTCCGCCGGGCCGCGGGCTCCGGCGCACTGATCGTGCTCGACTCGCTCGAGGAGCTCGAGCGTGCGCGGGCGATCGACGCGACCCGGTTCCTCGTCCGGGTCACGCCGGGGATCGAAGCCGACACGCACGAAGCGGTGAAGACCGCGCATCACGGATCGAAGTTCGGGCTCCCGCCGGACGACGCGGTCGAGGCGATCCGGCGGCTGCCGGAATGCGAGGGGCTGCACGTCCACGTCGGATCGCAGCTCCTGCACTTCGGCGCCTCGCTGATGACCGTCGACTGGATCTCGAGCTTCGCGGTCCGCCTGCGGGCCGAGCTCGGGTGGACACCGCGCGTGATCGACCTCGGCGGTGGGCTCGGCGTGCGGCACGTGCTCGAGGAGCCGTCGTTCACGATCGAGGAGTTCGTCGGCGGCCTCCTCGGCGAGCTGCAGCGCACGTGGCCTCTGCAGGGTCTCCCGGATCCGCAGCTGATCTTCGAGCCGGGCCGCTCACTCGTCTCGCGCGCGGGCGTGACGCTCTACACGGTCGGCGGCGTGAAGCGGGCGAGCGCCGCAACGACGTACGTCACGGTCGACGGCGGCATGTCGGACAACCCGCGCCCCGCGATGTACAACGCGCGCTACACGGCGCTGCTCGCGAACCGCGCCGACGAGGACGTTGCGGAGCCGTACTCGGTCGCCGGAAAGCACTGCGAGTCCGGCGACGTCCTGATCGAGCGGGTCGACCTGCCGGAGCCGCGCCGAGGCGACCTGCTCGCCGTGCCGGTGACAGGCGCATACACGCTCGCGATGTCGTCGACGTACAACGCGGTCCCCCGCCCGCCCGCAGTGCTCGTGCGTGACGGCGAGGCGCGTCTGATCCGCCGCCGCGAGACCGTCGACGACCTGCTGGCGTTGGAGACATAGATGGCCGCGCACGAGATACTCGTCTGGTCGGACTACATCTGACCGTTCTGCCGCATCGGCCAGCCGCTGGCCGAGTGGCTCCGGCGCCGGTACGACGCCGAGGTGACGTGGCTTCCGTTCGATCTCCACCCCGAGTATCCACGCGCCGGATTGCCCCGGGCCGCGCTGACTGCTCGCTACGGAGACTCCTTCCAGCAGCGCCTGCAGGAGCGGTTCGCAGAAGAGGGCCTCGCGTACAACCCGAATCCCGAGACCGTTCCGAACTCGTTCGACGCGCTCCGGCTGACCGAGCTGGCGCGAGACATCGGCCGTCACGAGGAGATCCACAGTCGGACGATGGACGCCTACTGGCGCGACGGAGTCGACATCGGCGACCGGGACGAGCTGCGGCGGCTACTGCACGACCTGCCCGCGGACGACGTCGAGCGCGTACTCGCGACCGACGAGTACCGCGAGCGCGTGCACGCCTCGACCGCGCACGCGCAGTCGGTGGGGGTCAACGGCATTCCCGCCTGGGTGATCGACGGCAAGCTGCTCGTTCCGGGAGCGCAGCCCCGCGCGGTGTTCGAGCGCGCATTCGAGCAGTTAGCGGCTGCGTCCTAGTCGAGGCCGGGCGCGAACGCGCACTGCTGACGCGGCCTCGGCGGGTCGAGCACCAGCAGCTCGGGGATCGAGACCGCGCGCAGTCCGCGCGCGCGGATCGCAGCGAGGATCGCCGGCATTGCTTCGATCGTCCAGGGATGGATGTCGTGCATCAGCACGATCGCGCCGGGGCGGAGCTCGCGGATCACGTTGCGTGCGACCGATCTCCTCGTCGGGTGCCGGAGGTCGTCGCCCGACGTCGCGGACCACATGACCTGCACGAGCCCGAGCGAGCGCACGACCCTGTCGGTCGCCGCGTTGTGCTGCTCGTACGGCGGACGGAAGAGGCGCGGCTTCCAGCCCAGGACCTGCAGCGTCTCGTACTGCGTCCGCAGGAGCTCGGCCCAGACGAGCCAGGTCGGCATCGTCGTGAGATGCGCGTGCGACCACGTGTGGTTCCCGATCACACCGACCTGCGACTCGGCGTGCGGCGCGTCGGGCCAGTCCTGCAGCCGGCTCCCGACGACGAAGAACGTGGCATGCGCGCCCGCATGCCGGAGCAGCTCGAGGAGCTGCTCGGTGAACGGTCCCGGCCCGTCGTCGAACGTCAACGCGACGACGTTCGCATGCCCGCCGCCGCAGTAGATCGGCTCGCCGCGGCGCAGAGCGGCGTTCAGCGCGCGCGTCTGCTCCCACTGGAGAACGACGTGCGGGCGGCGGATGGGGTCCGGCCCGATCGGCGAGGCGAGGGCCAGCGGTACCACGAAGAGGGCGGTCACCACCAGGCACAGCGCGACCCGCATGGCCCGAGGTTACATCCGGCTCCGCAATGCGAGCACGTTCGCGACGAACGGCTTCGTCACCTTGTACAAGCCGTGCTTGCGGACCGCGCGCTCGCCCTGGTACCAGCCGGCGAGCGCGAGACGCTCGTCCCCCCGGAAGGTCTGCAGCAGATGGCGCAGATAGAGGATGCCGACCTCGATGTCGCCGTCGACGCTCTGCGGAATTCTGCGGCCGGCGAGCACCCGTTCGACGTACCGCCGCGTCGTCGGGAGCGTCTGCAGGACGCCGCGCGCGCCGGCGGACGAGACGATCTCCGTCTGGAAGCCGGACTCCATCCACGCGAGCGCGCGCACGAGGTGGTGGTCGACGCCGAGCCGCCCCGACCACTGGTCGAGCATGCCGCGGACGTCGAGGCGCTGCGGCGTGAGCGAGGGCGATTGCGCGGGCAGCCGCAGGCGCTGGCCGATCACGATCGGCCGCGCCGGGTCGATGTGGTTGACGGACGCGAGCGCGGCGATCGTCGTGCGGTAGCGCGCGGCAAGCGCAGTCAGCGTGTCGCCGCTGCGCACGACATGGATCCTCGTGTGCGTGGAGGAAACCGGATGCGTGCGGATCGGGACCGCGTCGCGCCGAACGATCGCCGACAGCGTGCGCGGCCCCACGACGGCGTCCGCCAGCAGATGCATCGAGCGCTGGTAGCGGCGCAGCGCCACCGTCGTCTCGCGGCCCATGTACCCGTCGAGCGCACCCGAGTACACGCCGCGGCGCGTGAGCAGGAACTGGAGCACCGAGACATCCCAGCCGAAGTCGCCGCGGCGGAGGATCCGGGTGCCGAAGAGCGGCCGGCCGAGCGGGCCGAGAGCGGCGCGCATGCGCGCGTTGGCGACGCCGTAGGGCAGCCCGTGCTTGCGCTGGAACGAGTGCACCGCCGCAGCCGTCTTCGGGCCCGCGATGCCGTCGATCTGCGCCAGATAGAGGCCGTGCGCGCGCAGAGCGACCTGCAGGCCGGCGATCTGCGGGTTTCCGGCAGCGTGGACGGCCGGGGCGGCCGCCAACGCACCGGTGACGGAGATGAGCGCGATGCAGCGGCGCACGGGCGGTCCAGTTCGTCCTGCGTCGACAGGCTCCTTCCGCGAAGCTGCAGCGTGATGCCCTCGCCGTTCGAGGTTCGCCCCGCCCGCGACGTCGACCGCAGGCCGCTCGCGCTCCTGTTCGCTGCCGTCGCCGAGGAACGGGACGGCATCGCCACGGAGCCGCCCATCGACCTCGAGTCGCGTGCTGCCTCGTGGACGCTCGACGGGACGACCGTCGCGGCCTCCGGCGCCGAGATCGTCGGCTCGGTGCATCTCGACTCGAGCCCTCACGGCTTCGGCGAGATCGGAATGGCGGTTGCACGCGAGTGGCGTGGCCGCGGGGTGGGCTCGGCGCTGCTCGAAGCGGCGATCGAGGACGCGCGCGCACGCGGCCTGCACAAGGTGATCCTCAGCGTCTTCGCCCACAACGCGGCGGCGCTGGCGCTTTACCGGAAATACGGCTTCGTCGAGGAGGGACGGCGCGTCAAGCAGTACCGCCGGACGAGCGGCGAGCTGTGGGACACGATCGAGATGGGGCTGCTGCTCTGACGGTCGACGCTCAGCCGCGGGCGGCTCGACGGCGCTTCTCGACCGCGATCGCGGAGCGCAGCGGCGGAAACTCGGCCAGCAGGTCGGCCGCTTCGACCTGGTAGAGATCCTCCGGCTCGCGCAGCCCCTGGAACCGCCAGGCGCCGAGGCTCCTGAGCGCGACGCCCTCGGCAAGGGCCTCCTGGACCGCCGAGTACACGGAGGAGGAGAGGACGATCTGGCCGCCGTGCGCCGCGTAGCAGATGCGCGCCGCCGCGTGCACGGACAGGCCGATGTAGCCGGTGTCGGTGAGCGTCGGACGGCCGCTGTGCACGCCGATCCGCACGCGGACGTCGACAGCGTCGGGCCAGGGGCCCGCACGCATGGCCCGCTGGATCGCGATCGCAGCCTCGAGCGCCGCCGGGGCCTGCTCGAAGACGGCGAACAGGTCGTCCGCGCGCACGTCCACCTCGCGCCCCCCAGCCTGGCGCACCGCGGCGCGCATCGCCTTGCGGACGGCGGTGAGCAGCGCCGGATAGCGATCGTCGAGGTGCTGGAGCAGCTCCGTCGAGCCCTCGATGTCGGTGAGGAGGAAGGTCACCTGGCCCTTCGGGAGCTTCCGCTGCGGCTGCAGCTCCGCGCTGACGAACCCGATCGGGACGACGCCGTACTTCTTCGCCGCCCGCAGGAGACGCGTCCGCGCCGCGTCGCGGGCGGCCTCGTCCTCGAAATGCACCTGGCCGAACCGGGCGAGAGCATTCCGGACGTGCGACGCGTCGTTGATCGGGAGCCGGCGTTTCCCGCTGGAATCGATGTAGGCGAAGGCGCTGTCGGGCAGGCTCGCCCGCTGCTTCGCATCGAGCGGCGGCATCTCTTGATGATGGCAGGAACACCCCGCCCGGCGAGCCCGGATTTCGCCTGAAACGAGTTCCTAGAAGGACACGTCCACGGGCACCCCGCCGGCGAGCGTCTGGTAGACGACGCAGTACCGCTCCGTGAGGCGGATCAGCCTCGCAAGCTCGTCCGCCGTCAATGCGTGCTCGAGCTCGAAGCCGAGCCGGATCGCGCGAAAACCGACCGGGACGTGCTCGTCCTTTGCGACACCGAGCGTGCCGCGGAAGTCGAGGTCGCCTTCGGCATGGACCGTGCCGCGCACGTCGAGCTCGAGCGCGGTCGCCACGGCGCGGAGCGTGACCCCGGCGCACGCGACAAGGGCCTGCAGGAGCATGTCGCCCGAGCAGGCGAGCAGGCCGGTCCCGCCGGTCGCGGGATGGAGTCCTGCCTCGACGAGGGCGCGGCCGGTCGCGACGGTGCAGGCAACCTCTTCCTCGCCGAGTTGCCCTGCGGCGTGCAGCGTCACGAGCGCCGTTCCGGGATCCTCGGCGTAGCGCTCCTTGAGCGGCGCCTGCACGGCCTGAAGCTGCGAGCGGTCCACGCCGGGCTACCGGTCGAGCCGCGCGCGGATCGCGGCACGGATCCGCTCGGCGACCGTCGGCAGCTCGCGCTCCATCTGCTTGAACTCGCGCTGGAACATCACGATCAGCCGCATCGGCGTCGTCGCCACGACGCTCGCCGTCCGCCGCTCCGTCTCGAGGAGGCCGATCTCGCCGAAGAACTCGCCCGGGCCGAGCTCTGCGATCCGCTCGCCGTTCTGCGTCACCTCGGCCGAGCCCTCCTCGATCACGAAGAACTCGTGCGCGAAGTCGCCTTCGGTCGCCAGCCGGTCGCCGGCACGAACCAAGACCTCGTCCGCCCATTGCGCGAGCTTCGCCAGCTCCTTCTTCGACAGGTTGGAGAAGAAGCCGACGCCTTCGAGCCGTCTCGCATCCATGGGCCTGCGCCTCCTTCCGGCAGGTGAGTGCCGAAGTCTGTATCCGCTTCGTCGCGCAGAGTCAACCACAGGTGCGCCCGGTCCCGGAGATCGCCGTCGGCGCGCGTGCGCTGCGAAGATTCGGGCTGTGGAGGAGCCTCGGCTGCGCATCGAAGCACTGCCCGGCGGAGGCCCGCCGGCGACGAGACGGGCGCTCGCCCGGGCGGACGGCGCGCGCGCGATCGTGCTCGTGGAGGGAATCAGCGACCAGATCGCGCTCGAGACGCTCGCAGCACGCCACGGCCGTGAGCTCGACCGCGAAGGGATCCTGATCGTGCCGATCGGAGGCGCGCAGGCAATCCACCGCTTCCTCACCCGGTTCGGGCCACGGGGACGGAGAACACAGGGGCCGAACGTCAGGCTGGCCGGCCTCTGCGACGCGGGCGAGGCGGATGTGTTCCGGCGCAGCCTCGAGCGGGCGGGTTTCGGCTCCCGGCTCACGCGCCTCGACATGGAGCGGCTGGGCTTCCACGTCTGTCACGAAGACCTGGAGGACGAGCTGATCCGTGCGCTCGGCGCGGCCTCGGTCGTCGCTGTCCTCGACTCCCAGGGCGACCTCGGCTCCTTCCGCACGTTCCAGAAGCAGCCGGCCTGGCGCGGACAGCCGCTCGAACGGCAGCTGCGGCGCTTCATGGGGAGCGCCGACCGCCGCAAGCTCCGGTACGCGCGCCTGCTCGTCGATGCGCTCGATCTGGACGAAGTACCTCGCCCGCTCGAGCGCGTGCTCGCTCACGTCTGACCGCGCGCGACTTCGTTCCGCGGTCCTAGCGTCCCCGCAGCGGGCGGATCTTGACGGACGAGTGGGTGCCGAGGATCGCGCCATGATGCGAGCGGAGCTCGACCAGGCAGAGATAGTCCGGAATGCTGCCGTCGTCCCTCGCCCACCCTTCGAGGACGCGCTGCGCGTCCTCGACGGTCTCGAGCTCGTCGAGGATCCTGCCGTCCCGGTCGTCGACGAGGAGAACAGCCATCTCGAGCCTCTTCCCGCGCGGCCGGCGTCTAAAGCTTCGCGGACTGCACGCCGCCGAACGGCTCCCAGTGGCGGTTGTGCCAGCGCTGCAGCTGGGCGGACGCGATCGGGAAGCGGAACGTCGGCGTCGTGTGCACCTTGACGCCGGGGACGAGGAACGGGTTGTTCGCCTCGTTCATGTGCGTGACGGCGTTCATCAGGCCCTTGCGCGTGAGGTTCTTGCCGGCCGCCTTGAGCGCATCGACCATCGAGAACGCCTCGGCCATCCCGGCGATCAGGAAGCCGTCCGACGGGTTTCCGCCGGGGATGTACTTCTTGACGATCTTCGCGCCGAGCGCGGTGCCCGCGTCCTTCTTGAACTTCGGCGTCGCGGGATCCTTGCCCCACAGGATGGAGATCGCGCCTTCGGCCGTCGACTGGGGGTTCAGCAGCATGATCGACGACGCCGATGCGACGTCGTTGACGTAGATCTGCGGCTTCCACCCGAGCTTGTTCGCGTAGACGAACGACTGGATCGCGAACTTGCCGAAAGCGAAGATGCAGAACGTGTTCGCCCCGCTCGCCTTCAGCTGCGCGACCTGCGACTGGACGTCGGATGCCGTCGGGTCGTAGCCGACGGTCTGCACGATCAACGACCGGGCCTTCGCGCCGAGGCCCTTGCGAAAGCCGGCGAGCACATCCTTCCCGTAATCGTCGCTCTGGTAGAGGACGGCGATCTTCGCCTTCTTCGCGTTCGTCGCGAGGATGTGCTTCGCGTAGAGCTGGCCCTCCTCCGCATAGGGCGGCAGGTAACCGATCGTCCACGGATATTTCGCGTACTCCTTGCCGAAGGTCGTCGCGCCGGAGGCGGAGAACACGGTGGGCACGCCGGACGCATTCGCGAAGTCGCGGATCGCGAGATTGCCGTTCGTGCCGACCACGGAGAACAACGCGAAGACATTGTCCTGCTGGATCAACTGGCGCACATTCTGCACCGTTCGCGACGGGTCGTAGCCGTCGTCGAGGTACTTGAAGTCGATCTTGCGGCCGTTCACGCCGCCGCGCGCGTTGACGTACTTGAAGTAGCCCTCCGCGCCGCGCAGCACGCCTGCGGCGGCGGCCGCCTCGCCGGTCAGCGGCCCGCTCGAGCCGAGCGTGATCGTCGTGGACGACACTCCGGGCGTGCCGGACGTCGAGGCCGCTGCGATGCCGGCGAGGGCGAGTGCGGCGAGTGCGAGCGCGCAGAGATTCCGGGTCATCGCGCCCCAAGGTACCCGCGATTCGCGACCCGAGACGCGACGCGCAGCACGAGCGGAAGGGCGAGCATCAAGACGACGAGCACGAGGCCGAAGAAGAACGTCGTCGGCCCGCCTTGCTTCGGGTCGACGTGCGGGATCAGCCCGACGATGTCCGGCAGGAACTGGATCAGCAGCGCGCCGAGCGCCGCACCCCAGATCGAGCCGAAGAAGCCGACGACCGCGCCGACGAGGAGGTAGAGCGAGAGCGTGATCGGGAACGTGTCGGGCGAGGTGTACGCGACGTTGATCGCGAACAGCGCTCCCGCGACGCCCGCGAACGCGGCGGACACGCCGAAGGCGAGCACCTTGTACTTCGCGCGGTTGACGCCGGACGCCGCCGCCGCGAGCTCGCTGTCGCGCACGGCGCGCAGCGAGCGCCCGAAGCGCGAGTCGAGCAGCCACCAAGCGAACAGGAACAGCGCGCAACCGATCGTCCACGTGAGCACGTACAGCCACTGGTTGTTCGTCAAGCCCCAGACGCCGACGCCGTGGCCGGTCTGCGTCGGCTTGCCGAACAGCGTGATGCCGGTCGAGCCGCCGGTGAAGTGATCGAACTTCTTGAGGATCGTCGGCAGGACGACCGCGATCCCGAACGTCGCGAGGGCGAGGTAGAGCCCGGAGAGGCGCAGTGCGGGGACTCCGGCCACGAGGCCGATCCCGCCCGCGACCGCGGCAGCAATCGGGATCGTCACGAGGTCGCGCACCCCGTGGTTCGCCATCAGGATCGCCGTCGTGTAGCCGCCGACCGCCATGAACGCGCCGTGGCCGAGCGAGATCTGGCCGCTGTGGCCGGTCAGCACGTCGAGGCCGAGGATCGCGATGAAGTAGGCACCGACGGTCGCGAGCTGCACCGTCCGGAAGTCGCTCAGCACGAAGGGCAGCACCACGAGGACCAGCACGCCGAGCCCGAACGCCACCTGTTTCGGCCTCACACGCGCCTCGCTGCCGCACGGCCGAACAGCCCGGACGGGCGCACGAGCAGGACCGCGAGGATCACCGCGAGCGCCGTCGCGAGGCGCAGCTCGCCGCCGATCCAGTGAACGTACGTCCCGACGAGGTTCAGCAGCACGCCGAGCAGCAGCCCGCCGACGACGGCACCGAGCGGCGAGTCCATCCCCCCGAGTACGGCGGCGGCGAAGGCATAGAGGAGCACCGTCTGCATCATGTTCGGCTCGAGGAAGAGCGACGGTGCCGCCATCACCCCCGCGATCGCGCCCAGCACCGCGGCGAGCCCCCAGCCGAGCGCCAGCATCGACGGCACGCGAACGCCGACGAGCCGCGCCTCGTCCGGGTTGACGGCCGCCGCACGCAGCCCGAGGCCGAGCCTCGTGCGTGTGAACAGCACGCCGACGAGCGCGAGAACGACGAACGCGACGGCGATCACCCCGAGGTCCTGCTTCGAGAACGCGACGCCGCCCACCCGGATCGGCGCCGTGGAGAACGGCCCGTGGAACTGCTTCGCCGCCCCGCCCCAGATCCACGTGTCGAGCCCGTTGAACGCGATCAGGAGGCCGATCGTCAGGATCACGATCCCGAGCAGCGGGCCGCCCTGGATCGGGCGGATGATCGTCGTCTCGAGGGCGAGGCCGCCGGCGAACGAGAGCACGAGCGTGGCGCCGAAGGCCGGCCAGAACGCCCAACCGTGGCTGATCAGCGTCCAGCAGACGAAGGCCGACAGCGTCGCCATCTCGCCCTGCGCGAAGTTGATCACGCCGGTCGAGCGGTGGATCAAAACGAGCGCAAGGGCGAGCAGCCCGTAGATCCCGCCCGAGGCGAGACCGCTCACGATCTGCTGGATGAAGTTCGTCATCTCGTCCCGGGGCGGCCCGGAATCTGATTCGGCGAAGCCGAACCAGCTTCCAGGTTTTGCTCAGTAGCCAAGGTAGGACCTTCGGACGGACTCGTTCTTGCGCAGGTCGGCCGCGTCGCCGCCGAGGACGACGCGGCCCGTCTCCAGCACGAACGCGTGCTGGGCCGCCTCGAGCGCGAGCGTGGCGTTCTGCTCGACCACGACGATCGTCGTGCCCGTCTCGTTCTTGCGTCCGAGCACGCCGAAGATCTCGCGTGCGACGCGCGGCGCGAGCCCGAGTGAGGGCTCGTCGAGGAGCAGCAACCGCGGCCTCGCCATCATCGCGCGGCCGAGCGCGAGCATCTGCTGCTCTCCGCCCGACAGCAGCCCGGCCTGCTGCAGCCGCCGCTCGTACAGGCGCGGGAAGAACTCGAACACGTGAGCGAGCTCGCGGGGCTCCGCATTGCCGTGCACCCAGGCGCCGAGGCGGAGGTTGTCGAGCACCGAGAGCGTCGAGAACGTGCCCCGGCCCTCGGGGACGTGCGCGACGCCGCGGCGCGCCATCGCTTCCGGCGTGCGCCGGAAGAGCTTCTGACCGTCGAGCAGCACGTCGCCGCTCGTCTTCACGGTGCCCGACACCGCGCGCAGCGTCGTCGTCTTGCCCGCGCCGTTCGCGCCGAGAAGCGCGACGAAGTCGCCTTCGTCGACCGTCAGCGTGACGCCGTGCAGCGCCCGGATCTCGCCGTAGCGCGCCTCGACGCCCTGCAGCTCAAGAAGCGACAAGGCGTCCCCGCAGACGGTCGAGCTGATCGTCCGTGACGCCGGCCGCGCGAAGGTATGCCGCCACCTCACCGTAGCGCTCCTCGATCGCATGCAGCGTGCGCGCCATCGCGGCGGGAGGCGCCTGCTGCTTGAAGCGGCGGCGATGACGCTCGGCCTCGTCGGGAGCCGCGTCGACCCAGCCCGTCGTCAGATATGCCTCGGTGAGCGCGTAGTCGTCTGCGATCTCCTCGATGCCGACGCCTGCGACGCGCAGCACGAGTGCAGCGATGAGGCCGGTCCGGTCCTTGCCGCCTGCGCAGTGGAACAGCACGACGCCGCCGGGCGCGTCCGCGAGCGCGGCGACCCCGGCGCCGAAGTTCTCCCGGTAGCGCTCCAGCATCTGTCCGTAGAACGAGCTCCAGTAGGCGGCGGCGTCGTTCGCCTCGAGGTAGTCGTCCACGTCGTCGACGTAGTCGGAGTCCAGCTCCCCGAGCAGCGACACGTGCACGACGTCGAGGTCGAGCTCACGCGGCGGATCCTCGGCGAGCTCCTCGGGCCAGCGCAGGTCGACGATCCGCGTGACGCCGTGGTCGGCGAGCGCGTCCCAGCCGGCGTCGGTGAGCTTGCGCACGTTGTCGGCGCGCACCAGGACGCCGAAGCGAGTCTCGCCGCCACCCTCGACCGGCAGCCCGCCGAGGTCGCGGACGTTGACGCAGCCGTCCCAGGCGAGAGCGCGCGTCACGCGGCGGATGCGTCGGCGCCGAGGTAGGCCTCGATGACGGCGGGATTCCGCTGCACCTCGTCCGGCGATCCCTCGGCGATCTTCCGCCCGAAGTCGAGCACGTGGATGCGCTCCGCGATCCCCATCACGAGCCCCATGTGGTGCTCGACGAGGAGGACAGTGAGGTCGAAGTCCTCCCGCAGCTTGCGGATGAACGCGCCGAGCTCGGACACCTCTTCGTGGTTGAGGCCGCCGGCGGGCTCGTCGAGCAGCAGCAGCTTCGGCTCGGCAACGAGCGCACGCGCGAGCTCGACCCGCTTCAGCGTGCCGAACGGCAGGCCGGCGACCGGTCTGTGCGCGACGCCGGCGATCCCGACGTAGTCGAGGACCTCCTGCACGTGACCGCGCGCGGCACCCCCGCGGAACGGCCTCGTCCGGCTGTGCGCGCCCACGAGGACGTTGTCGAGGACGGTCATCGTCCGGAACAGCTCGACGTTCTGGAACGTCCTGGCGATCCCGCGCCGCACGATCCGGTGCGGCGGCGTGCGCAGGAGGCTCTTCCCCTCGAAGTCCAGCCGGCCGCTGTCGGGCCGGTAGAGGCGCGTGATCACGTTGAAGAGGGTGGTCTTGCCGGCCCCGTTCGGGCCGATCAGGCCCACGATCTGCCCGGGCTGGACGTCCAGCGAGACGTCGTCGATGGCCACGATGCCGCCGAACCGGCGAGTGACGTCGCGAACGGAGAGCAGCGCCATCCGGCGTGAGCTTAACGCCCCCGCGCCGGGGCTTCCCCTTTGCCAGAGGCACCCGCGAACCGTCTCGGGGGTCCCCGGCGTTCTACCCGCAGAGGCAGAAAGCGAGGAGAAAGTGATGATTGGAGCAAGCAGAGCAGTTGCGACTCTCGGCGCCGCCCTCGTCGCGGGGGTCCTCCTCTGGGCCGCCACCCACATGGAGCGGGGAGAGACCTACGGCTACTGGGAGGCGTACGGAATCATCGCGGCGGCCGGGCTCGTGTTCGGCCTCGCGCAGATCAGAGGCCGCAGGGGGAATCCGCCGCTGATGTTCCTGCTGGCGTTCCTGCCGGTCCTGATCCTGGCCGGGTGGGTGCTGTTGGCGATGCAACCGCAGGGCAACTGGTTCCGGGCGCACGTGCTCTCGTGGTCCGAGACCGCAGGCATCGAGTACGTCGTCAAGGCGCTCGTCACCTGGCTCGGCGTGCTGGCATTCGGCATCGGCTACACGCTCGGCCTGACGCTCGAGCCGGCGCCCGCACCGGAGCCCGAGCCCGAGGTGGTTCGCGCGCCCGGGGCCTACGACCGCAGGGCGACCTACGACCGCACCGCGGCAGACGAGCCGGTCGCGGCCGAGCGGCGCGAGGTCACGGCGGAAGAGGCAGAGCGCGAGCGGGAAGCTCATCCGGTTCGGTAACAGGTAGGCGGCAGGCAAACCGTTCACAGAGATAGACGGCCGCGCGGCCGTCTATCTCTGTGCGTCCCGCGAGCAGCGGCACGTCCTCCGCGGGCCCGAACGCGATCACGTCGGTCGCGGCGGCCCGCTCGACGGCGGCGCGCGCGACCGGCGCGTCCGGGCTGCCGGCGATCGCCAGCTCACGGTGCGGCGCGAGGTGCTGGTCGAGCGCGACGAGCAGCCAGCCGAACGACGACGGCGTGCGCGTCAGCATGTCGCGCACCAGCCGGAGGACCGAGACTCCGCGGCGCTCGAGCTCGTCGTCGCCCCAGATGCGCGCGAGCCGTAGGAGGACGTACGCGATCATCGCGTTCCCGCTCGGGGTCGGATGGTCGTCCAGCTCCTTCTTGCGCGCGACGAGCTGCTCGCCGTCGCGCGGCGCCTGGAAGAACCCGCCGCTCTCGTCGTCGGCGAAGAGATCGACCGCCAGGGTCGCGAGCCGGTGCGCCTCGCGCAGCCAGCGCGGCTCGCCGGTCGCGACGTGCAGCTCCATCAGGCCGTAGGCGACGTCGGCGTAGTCCTCCAGGTATCCCGTGCCCTTGGCCACGCCGTCGCGCAGGGTTTTTCCACGATAGGTGCGGTGAAGGCGGCCCCCCTCCGTGGAGAGCGGCCCGAGCAGGAATCCCGCAAGCCGTACGGCAGGCTCGACGCGCCCGGCCTGTGCGAGCGCGGCGAGCATCAGGCCGTTCCACGAGGCGATCGCCTTGTCGTCGCGCGCCGGTTGCGGCCGCCGCGCGCGTTGCTCGAGCAACCGCATGCGCGTGGCGTCGTCGAGCTCGCCGCGGAGGACAGAACGGCCGTGCTCGAACGGTTGCAGGAACTCCTCGGGCGCGCCCTCGCCCGGCGCCCACGGGAACGTCTGCCCCTCGACGCCGGCGGTGTCCGCATCCTGCGCAGACGCGAACCCGCCGCCGTCGAGCGCGAGCTCGCGCAGGACGTAGTCGATCGTCTCGTCCGAGATGCGCCGGTAGCGCTCCTCGCCGAAGCGGCGCCACGCCTGCCGGTAGACGGAGGCGAGCAGCGCGTTGTCGTACAGCATCTTCTCGAAGTGCGGCACGAGCCAGCGCTCATCGACCGAGTAGCGGTGGAAGCCGCCGCCGACGAGGTCGTACATCCCGCCGAGCGCCATCCCGTCGAGCGTGCGGCGGGTCATCTCCTCCTCCCCGCGCCGCAGCAGGAACTCGAGCACCGGCGCGGGCGGGAACTTCGGCGCCCTGCCCCAGCCGCCCCACTGCGGGTCGAAGCCGTGGTGCAGGTTGCGCTGCGCATCGTCGAGCAGCTGCGCCGTGAGCGGGTCCTTCGACGCCGGCAGCCGCGCGCCCGAGCGGATGTGCTCCGCGAGGTTTGCGCCGGAGCGGTCGACCTCGTCGCGCTGCTCCTGCCACGCCTCGGCGATCGCAAGCAGCACCTGCTTGAACGACGGCAGCCCGTGCCGCGGCTCGGGCGGGAAATACGTGCCGCCGAAGAACGGCTCACCCGTCGGCTTGAGGAACACGGTCATCGGCCAGCCGCCGTGGCCGGTCAGCGCGACCACGGCGTCCATGTAGATCGAGTCGAGGTCGGGCCGTTCCTCCCGATCGACCTTGATGCTCACGAAGTTGTCGTTCATCACCCGCGCGGTGAGGGGATCCTCGAACGACTCGCGCTCCATGACGTGACACCAGTGACACGCGGCGTAGCCGATCGAGAGCAGAATCGGCTTGTCCTCGGTGCGTGCGCGTGCGAGCGCCTCGTCGTCCCACGGCTGCCAGTCGACCGGGTTGTGCGCATGCTGCTGCAAATACGGCGACGTCTCTTGGGCCAGCCGGTTCACGCGGGTAGCGTAGGCGCGATGAGCGGCCTGCCGGGCGGCACCGTCACGTTCGTCTTCACCGACGTCGAAGGCTCGACGCGTCTGCTGCAGGAGCTCGGCGACGACTTCGCGGAGCTCGCGCGCGAGCACCGGCGGATCGTGCGCGAGGCCTTCGGCGCCCGCGGCGGAACGGAGATCGACACGCAGGGCGATTCGTTCTTCTTCTCCTTCCCGCGTGCACGTGACGCCGTCGGCGCCGCCGTCGACGCGCAGCGAACGCTGCGCGGTCACACGTGGCCGCACGGCGTCGAGGTGCGCGTGCGCATGGGGCTGCACACCGGCGAGCCGAGCCTCGGCGATGAGGGCTACCTCGGCATCGACGTCGTGCGGGCGGCGCGCATCTCTGCCGCCGGCCACGGCGGCCAGATCCTCGTCTCCGAGACGACCCGCGCGCTCCTCGGCAACCAGCTGCCCGACGGCGTCCAGGTGCACGACCTCGGACAGCAGAACCTGAAGGACATCCAGCACGAGCACATCTACGAGCTCTCCGTCGACGGCGCCCCGGCCGCGTCGAAGCCGCTGAAGACGGAGCGGGCGGACACGATCGAGTCGAGATTCGAGGAGCGGATCAACGCCTACGTCGAGCGGCAGCTCGAGCAGGCCCTCGTCGGGCCGGGGTCACAGGTCAGGTCAGCCGCGAGCGGCCTCGTGATGCTCGTCATGGTCGTCGTCGCAATCGTCGCCATCGTGCTGATCGTGAAGCTCGCGTTCTTCTGATGCGTCACTACGAAGACTTCAGCGTCGGGGCGGTGTACCGCTCGGCGATCGGACGCACGGTGACGGAAACGGACAACCTCCTCTTCACGATGCTCACGCTGAACACCAATGAGCTGCACTTCAACGAGGAGGCGGCGAAGGAGACCGAATGGGGCCGCATCCTCGTCAACTCCACGTTCACGCTCGCGCTGGTGCTCGGCCTCTCCGTCGCGGACACGTCGCAGGCCGGCGCGGTGAACCTCGGATGGACGGAGATCCGCCTCCCCCACCCGGTCTTCGTCGGCGACACGATCTGGTCGGAGACGGAGGTGACGTCGGTGCGCGAGTCGCGGTCGCGCCCCACGCACGGCATCGTCGGCGTGCGCACCCGCGGCGTCAACCAGCGCCGCGAGGTCGTGTGCGAGTTCGCGCGCTCGTTCCTGATCCCGAAGCTCGCCTCCGCCGGCGACGGCTTCCCGGACACGGACGAGCCGTGGCGCGTCTGACGCGGGTGAATCTGATTCGGCGCAGCCGAACCAGATTCGAGCCCTTCGCACCCAGACCACAGAATCTCCAATCTGGTTCGCTGCGCGAATCAGGTTGGGGCTAGAGCGGGAGCTCCCAGCCCTGCACGCGCTCGACGACGTCGAAGCCGAGATCCTCGTAGGCCTCGATCACATCGTCGGCGTCGCCCCACGAGTCGAGGTCGGCAGGGCCGGGGCCGAGCACCGCGCACGCGGCCACGAGGAGCGAGGCGTATGCGTCGGGCGACCGCCCCTCCGGGAGGACGCCCGGGCCGTCGATCAGTCGCTCGGACGTCCACACGCGGCAGAGCCCGACGACCGGGACCCCGACGACGACCGTGCCCTCGGGCGGAGCCGCGAGCGGCGACACGTGCTTGTGCCCCCAGAGGCCTGCGTAGGCGCGCGCGAGTACCTCCGCGTAGTCGCGCTCCTCCAGCAGCGGCGGCTCGGCACGCGCCCGGACCGGCACCTGCTCAGCGTGCATGCGCAGGTACGCGCCTGCGCGACGGAACCCGTGCGGGCTCAGGTCTTCGTTGGAGTGCACCCAGAGCAGCTCTGCGTCGTCGGCCCTTGCAGCGTCGGCGTCGCCCTCGCTGAACGACTCGAGCTCGACGACGCGCTTTCCGTCGACGGAGATCTCCATTACGCCGGCCAGCTCGCCGCGCGGTAGAGCGAGCCTTCGAGGCGGCGCCCGAGGAGCTGCTCGAGCCGGCGCGTGATCGCGACGAGCGCGTCCACGTCGATGCCCGTGCGCACGCCGTCGCGCTCGAGCTGCCACACGAGATCCTCCGTGGCGACATTTCCAGTTGCCTGCGGAGAGAACGGGCAGCCGCCGAGGCCGCCGATCGAGGCGTCGAGCACGGTTGCGCCGCCGTCGAGCGCACCCCAGGCGGCGGCGTAGCCGGTGTTGCGCGTGTTGTGCAGGTGCGCGCCGACCGGCTTCGCGAGGATCGCGACGCGCTCGACGAGCCGGCGCACGCGCCGCGGCGTCGCGACGCCGATCGTGTCCGCGAGGACGAGCTCGTCGGCATCGACGAGGCGCTCACACAGGTCGGCGACGACGCCGGGGTCGACCTCGCCCTCGAACGGGCACCCCCAGGAGCAGGACACGGTCACGGTCGCCGGAACCGCTGCCGCCGCGACGATCGCGCGCACGCGCTCGACGGCCTCGTCGAGCGTGGCGTTGCCGTTCCGCCGGTTGAACTCCTCGGTGGCGGCGAGCGTGCAGTTGACCCGGTCGAGCCGCGTCGAGGCGAAGCGCTCGTAGCCGCGCTCGTTGAGCACGAGCCCCGTGAGCTCCGCCCCTCCCGGTTCGGCAGCGGCGACCACGTCCTCCGCGCCCGCCATCTGCGGGACGCGGTCGTCGCGGACGAACGAAACCGCCTCGATCCGCGGAACGCCGGCGGCGGCGAGGCGCGACACGAGATCGGCGCGCACGGCGGGCGGCAGCGTGTCCGGCTCGTTCTGCAGGCCGTCGCGCGGTCCGACGTCGCAGAGCGTGATGTCGGTCACGCCGGTGCGGGCGCGGGGACGTACTCGACGGGGTCGTACGGCCGCACGGGCAGCAGCGCGACCACGAGCGTCGTCACCGCGACACCGACCCATTGCCAGCCGGTGAGCGTGAACCCGAACTTGAAGTACCCGACGAGCACGGCCGTGATCGGGAACGCGAGCTCCGCGAGGGTCGCGGCGACGGCCGGCGTCGTGCGCAGCCCGTAGTAGTAGAGACTGAGCGCGACGAGCCCGGTCACGAGCGCGAGCACGGCGATCCAGAGCGTGTCGTGGCCCGACGCGAAGGCCGGCGCGCCGAGCACGAGCAGCGCGATCGCGCTCGCCGGCAGGCCGAACGCGAAGCGCAGTGTCGTCACGTGTTGGAACGCCAGCCGCTGCGCAAGGTAACGCCCGAGCACCGTGCCGAGCGCCCAGAGCCCGGCGGCCCCGAGCGCGAAGAGCGTCGGCTTCACGCCGTGCGCCGACGGGTGGAACGGACGCGGCACGCCGATCAGCCAGGCGCCGACCAGGGCCGGCACGAGATAGAGCGCAAAGCGGGGCCGCGGCCGCTCGCCGAGCACGAGGCGTGCGGCGACCACCGCGATCACCGGCTGCAGCTTCTGGAGGACGACCGGCGTGATCGGGTCGCCGTCGACGAAAGCCTGCGTGAACAAGATCGTCGCCACGGCCGACGAGCCGGCGCCGATCACCACGGCCGCGAGGATGTACCGCCACCCGAGCCGGAAGAGCGCGGCGAGCGCACCGAGGAGCAGCGGCAGCGTGACCGCGACGAGCACCAGGTGCTCGCCGAACACGATCGTCGCGACCGCGGTCGAGTGCGCGAGCGGGCGCCGGATCCACGCGTCCAGCCCCCAGAGCGCCGCCGCCACCGCGACGAGCGTGATCCCGATCGAGCGCTGCATTCCTCGCAGCGTAGTCGCGCGCGCACTACGCGGGGAGCTCACCCATGTCCGGCGGGAGGTGGGTCGGCTCGGTCCGGGCGCCTTCGCTCGCCACTGCTTCCTTGCGGACGTCGCGCCCCAGGATGTACCCGACGATGCCGAACGCGATGATCGCCCCGAGCGACACCAGCGTGTAGAGCTCGAACTTGCCGCGGCCGACACCCCAGTTGTCCTTGAAGTCATAGGGGACGCCGAAAATCTTCTCGAGCACGCCGGGGAAGATCGCGACGAAGGAGCCGAGCGCGACCCAGGCCGTGATCAGGAGCGAGCCGACCCACATCCACGAGACCGGGAGCCGGTACGGCCGCGGCACGTCCGGGTGCGTGTAGCGCAGCTTCAGCGCCGCCGGGAAGATCCACACGTACGAGATCAACGTCGTCGAGATCGCGATGTCGAGCACGACCTGGAAGGTGCTGTCGGCGCCGCTGTCGAAGAACGCGATCGCGGCGAAGCAGAAGAGCGTCGAGACGACGCCCGACATCACGTTCACGCGGACCGGCGTGCCGAACGTCCTGTTGAACACGCCGAACCAGGGGATGAACGAGCCGTCGTAGGCGGCGACCGCCTGGATGCGGTCCGAGCCGATCATCCACACGGCGCCCGAGGTCACGAGCGTCCCCACGAAGCAGATCGTCATCAGCACGAGCAACGTGTGCGCGGCGCCGCCGTAAACGCTGAACGTCTTCGTCACGGCGTCGATGAACCCGCCGATGCCGGTCACGTCCTTCGCCGGAAGGATCAGGACGATGCCGAGGATCGGGACGACGTAGAGGAGCACGCCGATGACCCCGCTCTGCAGCACGGAGATCGGTACGTCGCGTTGTGGATTGTCCATCTCCTCGGCGGCGCCGTTCTGCAGCTCGAAGCCGACGTAGTTGAAGAGCAGCACCGGCACGAGCCCGAGGAACACCGCCTTCGTCGGCGACATGTCGCTCACCGAGAAGCCGGCAAAGCCGTGCTCGATCCCGTAGAGCAGCACCGTGAAGGAGAAGAAGCCGAGCACGATGATGCGCAGGAAGCCGCCGACGTTCGGGATCCACTTCCCGTAGCGCAGCGACACGATCGCGACGCCGATCGAGATCCAGATGAAGACGAACTTGAAGAGGTAGTCGCCGAACGTGCCGTGGCCGACGCCGAAAACGTTCGCGCGCCACGAGTCGGTCGCGATGAAGGCGAGCGAGCCGCCGACCCAGAACGGATTCGTGACCCAGTACAGGATCGCGGCGATGCCGCCATGGAAGCGGCCGAACGCGAGCTTCACCCATTCGTAGGGGCCGCCCTCCATGACGAACGCGCTGCCGACCTCCGCCATCACGAGCATGTAGGGCGCGACGAAGACGAGCGCGAGCACGACGAGCCAGCGGAAGCCTTCGGGGCCGTTCGACGCGACGGTACCGAGCGTGTCGAGCCCGACGAACGCGCAGACGGTGAAGAACACCATGTCGAAGTGGCGAAGCGACTTGATCAGCTTGCTCTTCTCGACGAGTGCGAATGTCGTCGTTTCCTCGGCGACCGCTGTCATCCGTGCCTCCCTAGCTCCGTGTTAGGTGATGCGCTGCCAGGCCTCGGTGAGCACCTCACCGAGAATTCCCACGATCTGATCGAACTCCTCCTGCCCGGCCACGAGCGGCGGGGAGATCTGGACGACGGGGTCGCCGCGGTCGTCTGCGCGGCAGATCAGCCCGCGCTCGAAGAGGCGCGGCGAGAGGAAGCCGCGCAGGAGCGTCTCGGACTCGTCGTCGTCGAACGTCTCGCGCGTCGCCTTGTCCTTGACGAGCTCGAGCGCCCAGAGGTAGCCGGTGCCGCGCACGTCGCCGACGATGTCGAGCTCCAGCAGGGTCGCGAGCTGCGCGCGGAAGCCGTCCTGGGTCTCGGCGACGTGCTCGACGATCCCCTCGCGCTCCATGATCTCGAGGTTCTTCAGCGCGACGGCGCAGCCGACGGGATGGCCTCCGAAGGTGATGCCGTGCGCGTACATCGCGGTCTCCGTGCCGAAGGCCTCGTAGACCTTGTCTGCGACGAGGACCGCGCCGATCGCCGCATAGCTCGAGGAGAGCCCCTTCGCGCAGGTGATCAGGTCGGGCCGGATGTCGAACTTCAGGCTCCCGAACCACTCGCCGGTGCGGCCGAAGGCGGTGATCACCTCGTCGGCGCAGAGCAGGATCCCGTAGCGGTCGCAGATCTCCCGTACGCCGCGGAAGTAGCCGGCCGGGGGCATGAACGAGCCGCCGGCGTTTTGAACGGGCTCGAAGATGACCATGGCGACCGTCTCCGGCCCCGCCTGCTGGATCGCCTCGTCCAAGTCGGTGAGCAGGAACTGCGTGAACTGCTCCTCGGTCTCGTCCGGCGGCCGGTGATAGCGGTTGGTGTTGCGCACATGGATCACGTCCGGGACGAGGGGCTCGAACGGCGCGCGCAACGCCGGGATGCCGTTGATCGAGAGCGCGCCCATCGTCGTGCCGTGGTAGGCGGTCCGGCGCGAGACCGCCTTCCAGCGGCGCTCGCCGTTCGCCATGTGGTACTGGCGCGCGAGCTTCCACGCCGACTCGACCGCCTCGGAGCCGCCCGAGACGAAGAACGCGCGGTTGATGTGCTCCGGCGCGAGCTCGGCGAGCTTCGCGGCGAGCTCGATCGCGCGCGGATGCGCGTACGACCAGTTCGTGTAGAACGGCAGCTCGCGCATCTGCTCGTGCGCCGCGCGGCCGATCTCGTCCCCATACGAGTAGCCGATGTTGACCGAGAAGAGACCGGCCAACGCATCGAGGTACTTGTTCCCCCGGTCGTCCCAGAGGTAGCAGTGCTCGCCGCGCACGATCACGGGCGGCTCGTAGCCGAACATGCGCGTGAAGTGGAGCCAGAGATGGTCCTGCGCTGCGGCCCGGAGGTCGATCACGGCCATCGCGCGAGCATACGGGCTATGCAGGTATTCAGCTACGGGTGCTGTCTACTCCATGTGGTCGAGGACCCTGCGCGGCCGGACGCGGACGATCACGCGGTCGACCGGGGTGTGGAAGTCCTTGCCTTCGTAGCGCCGGGAGAGGTCGTTGATGTGCTCGGCCGCGCCTTCCTCGGTCAGCTCTGCCGGGCCCTGCACCTCGAAGTAGCTGTACGGGTCGCCGTTGTCCCAGACGCTGATGCTCACGATCGGGTTCGCGCGCAGGTTGCGGCCCTTCGCGCGCTTGTTCGTCGTGTTGAAGACGACGTTCTCGCCGTCGGTGTCGACCCACACGACGCTCGTCTGCGGGCGCCCGTCGTCGCCGACGGTGGCGACGACGCCGAAGTTCTTCCCCTTCAGCAGCTCCTGGTGTCTCTCGGACAACTCGGCCATGCCGCTCCTTCCTCTCGCTACTTCACGGTCGTCGGGATGTTGCTGATCTTGCCGCTGATGATCTGCTGCCGGATCGCGGTCACCTTGGCCGGGATGCCCTTCGGTGCGTCGGGCGAGAACTTCCCGATGCCGACACCCTGGTCCTTGATCCCGTACACGGCGTCCTGGCCGCCCTTGAACGTGCCGGACTTCGCGTCGCGGATCGAGTCGAACACCGCCGTGTCGACGCGCTTCAACGCGGACGTGAGCACGTACGTTCCGAGGTAACCCTGGTCGGCGTCGACGCCGACGCCCCAGACCTTCTTCTCCTTCGCGGCGTCGAGCGCCCCGAGGCCGCAGCCGCCGGCCACCTGGAAGACGACGGCCGAGCCGCCCGCGATCTGGTTGAGCGCGACCTCCTTGCACTTCGCCTGGTTCGCGAAGTCCTGCGAGTACCCGTTGATCACCTTCACGCCGGGGAAGGCGGCCTTGGCGCCCGCCTGGTAGCCGGCGATGTAGCGGTCGACGGGCGGCTGCTTCTGCCCTCCCACCGACGAGACGGCGGTGCCGGCGCGCGCCTTGGCTGCGAGCCCGGCTGCATACCCCGCGAGGTACCCGGCCTCCTGCTCCTTGAAGAGCAGGCCTTCGACGTTCTTGAGGTTCCCTTCGTCGGCATTCGACACGTCGACGATCGCGAAGTGCGTCTTCGGAAACTGCTTCGCGACGGCCTCGATCGCCTGGATCTCGGTGAAGCCGACGCCGATCACGAGGTCGTAACCCTGCTTCGCGAGCGCGCTCAGGTTCGGGATGTAGTCGGACGGCGACTTCGACTCGACGACACGCGTCTGGACGCCGAGCTGCTGGCCCGCGCGGGTCAGGCCGACGAACGCGAGGTGGTTGAAGCTGCGGTCGTTCAGGCCGCCGATGTCCGTGCTGAGGCCGACCTTGAAGCCGGCGCCCGACGACGAGCCGGAGGTGGTCGTCGGCGAAGGCGAGGGGGTCGACGGCGTCGTCGTGTTCGCCTGCTTCTTCGAGCCGCAGCCGGCGGCGAGCACGACGGTGAGCAGCAGCACGGGGATCAGTCTCTTCACGGGCCCTCCGAGGTTTTAGACTCTGGGACGAAAACCGTGGCGGATTCTACTTCTCATGTCGCACTCGGCGTCGTCATGCGTGCGCGGGACGGGCGGCTCGACGTGCTTCTCGACGGCGGCCGGCTCCCGGCGGCGGCCCTTTCGCCGGGCGACTCGCTCGAATCGGCCCTCGCCCGCGCCGTCGACCTCGCAGTGCTCGCGCACGTCGAGCAACTCGAGACGCGCGTGCTGGAGGACGGCAGCGTCGCGACCGCGTACCTCGGGCTCGTCTCGTCGGAGGCTGATGTGCCCGGGGACTGGCGTCCGGCTGCCGAGAGTGCGCTTCCGTTCGTCGGCGCCGCGCAGTCGCGCCTGCGGGCGAAGCTCTCGTACACGAATCTCGGGTTCGCGCTCGCGCCGGCGACGTTCACGATCTCGGAGCTGCGCGAGGTGTACGTCGCGGCGCTCGGACACGACGTGTCGGCGACGAACCTGCAGCGCGTGCTCGTGCGCCGCGGCGTGCTCGAGCGCGTCGACGGCCGCCGCGCTCCGGGTCGCACAGGCGGGCGCCCGGCGGCGCTCTTCCGCTTCGCCTCGGACCGGCTCGAGGTGACCGACGAGTTCGCCGCCCTCCGCCCGCCCCGCTGAGCGCGGCGCGGACTGTCTGCGAGGGACAACCCTGGTGTCAGACGCCGGTCGTGGCCGAAAGCGATGACACAACGGCTTGGTTGAGCCAATCCCGGGCGGGTTTTCCACAGGCCCGACGCGAGCCGCGGGGCGAATGGGGTCAGACGCAGGTCGTGGCGCCTCGGGACACGTCCGCGAGGATCTCGCGCCAGCGGGTGAAGAGGATCTGGTGGTTGTCGTCGAGCAGGCGGAGGCTGGCGTTCGGGAGGCGCTGCTCGTAGTCGCGGCCGATCGACGGCGGGCACACGCGGTCGTGCTCGCCCCACCAGAGCGTGACCGGTGCTCGGACGTCCGCGAGCTCGAACCCCCACGGGCGGGCGAGGTACGCGAGCTCGCGCGCGAGCCACAAGCCGCCGTAGCGGAACGACTCGAGCCGACCGCGCGCATACGCCTCGTCCGTGACGACGTCGCCCGTCGGAGGCGTCGGGCGCTTCCCCCACGCCTCCAGCCCACGCGCGGCGACTCTCGGTGCGACGCGGGCGACCCGCATGACGTTTTGCACGTCGCGCGGGAGCGCGCGCACGCCGTCCGGCGGCGGCATCGAGCCGACGAGCGCGACGCGCGCCACGCGCTC
>JABFWJ010000417.1 GCA_013362295.1 Thermoleophilia bacterium | reverse complement strand
ACGCGGGGGCAGAGGCCGCTGTAGCCGACGAGCTTGCGCGGAGTGGGGAAGCGGTCGATGTCGCCGAGCTCGGCGGCGATCGTGTAGGCGAGCACCCAGCTGATCCCCGGCACGGTCAGCAGCAGCGGCACGTAACGGTGGTCGGCGCCCAGGCGGCGCAGTTCACGTTCGCACGCTCCGATCTCATGGTCGAGCTGATCGATCAGGCGCAGGCTCGCCTCGATCGTTCCCTGCCACGGCTCGGGCAGAGCTAACTGTGCAAGCAGTTGCCGGCCGCGCGCACCGAAGAGGTCGGAGACGGGGCAAGGCTTACCGTGCGTGAGCAGGACTGCGTGCACGCGTTGCTTCAAGCTGGAGCGGTGGCGGACGAGGTGTAGCCGCCAGCGCGCCCGTTCGCGCTCGGCGCGCACGCGGGGGTCGGGCAGCCAGATGGCTGGCACCAGGTCGCGGCGGGCGAGCTCGGCCAGCACCCAGGCGTCGATCCGGTCGGTCTTGCACGCGAGCGGCGCCAGTCCCTTCACCTTCTGCGCGTCCGCGATCTCGACCTGCCAGCCGACCAGCTCGAGCCGGTCGTGCACGAAACGAGCTCCGTTCATCGACTCGATCGCCGCGCGGATCGGCTCACCGTGACCCGCAAGACGCTCGCTCAGACCATGCAGCCCGTCAGCGTCCGGTGGCGCCGCACCAACCTCGACTGTCGCACCCTCCCCGTCGAGCAGATGAAAGTCGAGACGCTTGCGACTGAGATCCAATCCGGCGTACAACATTGCGTGGGGCCTCCCTTCGTCTCTCGAGGACGCGCGGAGCATGACTCCGCGGGAGGCCCTTCTTCATGGCATTCCTTACCATCGTCTTCAGCGGAGGGTTCGAGGAGGCCGGCTTCCCGCCTTGTCTTTCGTGGATCTATGAGGCGTTGCGGCCGCTTCGACGTGTTCCTTGAGCCACCCTGAGTGGCCTTGAGGATCCCGGCACCTGTCCCCAAGACCTGTCCCCAGGTTTGTCGCTCTGGGCAGCGTCAGGCGGGTCGCCCAGGGTCGACCTCCCCCAGACGATCCGACGCGATCTCGCACATGCTCACCCGGGCCAGCCGCCCACTCGTTCTTGCTCCGGGATCTGTCGACAATCCGAACGTGCGCGGCCTGGCTCGGACGGCCGGCAGCTTCTGGTGCAGCATGTCGACGGAGCTAGCGCTTCAATCCTCGGCGTGGAGGCGCACATCATCGGTCGGCGCGCAGGTGGGCCCGCGCGGGGACGCCGGTGGCGTGGTCGCGGGCGTGTTGTCGTCGAGTTCGGCCGCGGCGTAATCCTGTGCTCGAGGTGCGAGAGTGCGTGTATGCGATTCGGCGCCGCGACCGTGCTCACGTTGGCCGTCTGCGCGTTCGCTGCGGCAGCGACGCCGACGGCTCCCGCGCCGATCGGGCAGGCGTGCCTGAGCAAGGCCGAGCGTGCCCACGCGTTGCGCTTCCGGAGCGGCAGCGGAGTGGAGATCGGCGGCGTGTTGCTCGGGCGTGGCCGTACCGGCGTCGTCCTCGTGCACGAGTCGCCCGGTGATCTTTGCCAGTGGGTGTTCTATGCGCGCGTGCTCGAGCGTCGCGGTTACGCGGTTTTGCCGATCGACCTGAACGGGTTTGGCTCGTCGCCTCCCGCGCCGGGCAGTCCCGTGCGTCCGCGCTGGGATCGCGACGTGGCGGCTGCGGCGGGCGTGTTGCGTGCGCACGGCGTCCGCCGCGTGGTGTTGATCGGCGCCTCGCTCGGCGGCACTTCGGTGATGGCCGCGGCCGCGGAGATCCAGCCGCGGGTCGCCGGTGTCGTCGATCTCTCCGGTCCTGCCGAGTCTTCGGGCATCGACGCCGTCGCCGCTGCGAGGCGGCTGCGCGTCCCGGCGCTGTATGAGGTCGCCGAGGACGATGCGTTCCTCGCGGAGGTGCGCAGGGTCTACCGCGCGACGCCGCCGCGGCTGCGAAAGCTGATCGTCGTTCCGGGCGCGGGGCACGGCGTCGGGCTGCTTCGCGAGGACCTGCAGCCGCATGCCGCGCAGGACAGTGCAGCGATCATCGCGTTCATACGCGCGCATGGCGGCTGAAGACAGACGCGCGCCTTCGTCGGCCGAGCGGGAAGCAGGCCGGTGCGAAGCGCGGACGAGCGGCCGGGCCCGCGAACGCGGTCGCGACGAGGACGGGGGCGGACGTCGGTGAGGTCACTGGGACGTCGACGTTGTTGGATCAACGGCCGCCGTCGCTTCGGCGCCTGCGTCATCGACAGGCTGTCGCGCGCGGTGAGGGCGCGGGCGGCCGTGGCCGCATGAAGGCGTGCGTTGTCGTGGCTGCGCTGGTGCTCGCGTCTGCGCTTCCGGCGGCGGGCGCCGGCAACGGCGCGCCGCCGAGGAGCCGGCTGACGATGCAGGTCGTCCAGGTCATGAACGGCCTCGATCGCTACCCGGTGAACTACTGGCAGTACCTGCCGCCGAAGCGGTACCGGCGCAAGCCGCCGGTGCTCATCTTCCTGCACGGCTTCGGCGAGGAAGCGCCGGACGACGATCCCGGCAACCTGCGTCTCGTGCTCCTCCACGGGCCGCCGCAGCTGGTCGCCGAGGGCAGCGACCTCTGCTTCAGCGTCGACGGCCGCCGTTCGTGTTTCCTGATGCTCGCGCCGCAGGCGCTGCCGAGCCACGACTGGTACGGGCCGTCGGTCGTGACGACGGTCGAGCGGATGATCGACCGCGCGCGAGAGCTCGGCGGCGACATCAGCCGCGTCTACCTCACCGGGCTCAGCATGGGCGGCGCGGGGACGTGGACCTTCGCCGGCGCGTCGGAGTGGG
>JABFWJ010000196.1 GCA_013362295.1 Thermoleophilia bacterium | reverse complement strand
GGACGCGCCGCGCTAGGACCAGGGGTACGGCGAGTGCGAGACCGGGTGGAGGTCGCCGGCTTCGAAGCGCTCGAAGCGGAACGGATAGAGGAGCGAGGAGTGCTCCCCCAGGAGCACCTTCGCGACCTCGCGGCCGACGCCGATCATCTTGTAGCCGTGGTTCGAGTCGAGGATCGCGTAGACGTTCGGCTTTAGGTAGTCGAAGACCGGGAAGTTGTCCGCCGTGAACGCTCCGACGCCGCCTGAGCGCGCGTCTTTGTAGAGCGCGCGGCAGCCCTCGAAGCGGCTCATTGCGTGGGAGAGCCCCGCGCACCACATGTCCGCAAAGTTCGGGTCGACGTTCGTCGTCTGCGGGTACGGATCGATCTCGACCTCGTCGCCGACGGTCAGCGGCGAGGCGCCGCCCTGGACGCCGTGGCGGTCGCGCTTGTAGTAGATGCCCCACAGCTCGTCGGTCACGAGCGCGCCGTCGTCGGTGTAGAGCGGCGCGTCCGTGTCGAGGTGGATGACCGGCGGCGCGCCGCCGTCGGCCTTCGCGAATGTCGCCGGGTCGACGCCGATCTCGCCCTCCTGCAGGTTCCAGTAGGTCCACATCGGCCGGTCCTCGACGATGTCGCCGCCCGGCGTGCGGATGTCGATCGTCATCGGCAGGCCGAGCATGCCCCAGAAGCGCTTCGCCCACGGGCCGGGCGCGATCACGAGCTGCTCGCCGACCTCGATCCGCCCCTCGCTCGTCCCGAGCGCCTCGACCGCGCCGTCCGAGCCGAACTGCAGCTCGGTCACCTCGATGCCGGAGAGGATCGAGACGCCTTCCGACTCGCACTTGCCGACAAGGCCGAGCACCGAGTCGATGTTGAAGGCGAAGCCGCCCTGGTGCTCGTGCAGGCAGACCGTCACGCCCTTGGCACGCCAGTCCGGAAAGAGCGCCTTCATGTGCTCGTCGACCGCGCGCTCGCCGACGATCAGCTGCGAGGCGTAGCCGATCCGCTCCTGCCGCTCGTACGTCGCGGTCAGATCGGGCTCCTGCACCGGGGCGCCGAGCGCCATGTACCCGACGGCGTTGTAGGCGTACGCGGCCGGATCGGACTCCCAGACCTCGACGCAGGCCTGCATCAGCTCGCTCATCGCGGGCTGGAAGTAGTTGTTGCGCACGACGCCGCACGCGATGCCCGAGGCGCCCGAGCCGGGAGAGCTCTTCTCGAGCACGACGATGTCGGCGCCCGAGCCGAGGCCGCGCCTCCGCAGCTCTTTCGCGAGGTGGTAGGCCGTCGAGAGGCCGTGCATGCCGGCTCCGACGACGACGTACCGGGAACGCGCGGGAAGCGTCATCAGTGCGCCGGCGCTTCCCAGCCCTCGAGCACGGGCGGCCGCCAGTCGGCACCCACCGTCGCCGAGCCCTCGACCCAGGGGCCGAGCTCCGGCTGGGCGAACTTGCAGTGCTTCTCCTTCAGCTGGATCCCGTACGAGTTGCCCGACTGCAGATGCGTGATCAGCACTTTACGCGCGATCTCGTCCTCGCGCCCCTCGGGGATCGGGAAGTAGATCTTCAGGAACGAGTTCGAGTAGCGGTCGAAGACCGCCGGCGTGCCGTCCTCGCTCAACAGCTCGACGTCCTCGAGCCAGTTGATGTCGCCGCCCGGCGTGGCGGCGAGCAGGTCGACGTCCTCGACGAGCGCGACGTCCTCCTGATACGGGAACCGGTGCCCCGACAGGTACTCGGCATCGATCGAGACGATCTTCTCAGGCTCGAGTTCCCTGGGCGACTCCGTCGAGCCTACGTCGCGCGCGCTCAATCCGGCACCCCCTCCTGCTCCGGCAGGAAGTCGACCGGATACTCGAGGTGCCGCTCGAGCATACGCTTGATCTCCTTCAGCGAACGCTCCTCGCTGACGCCCGGGATGTACTCGGTGCCCGCGAGCGGGACCTTCGCCATCGCGGCCGCCTCCACCGTCAGCGCGCAGAGGTCCTCCGGCTCGAGCGAGTGCACGTTCGTCTTTCCGCACGCGCGCGCGAGCATCTGCACTTCGAGCGTCAGCGTGTGCAGGAAGTTGTAGACGCGCTCGGACGCCTCCTCGACGACCAGCCGCTTGCGCAGCTCCGGATCCTGCGTCGTGATCCCGACGGGGCAGCGGCCCGTGTGGCAGTGGTAGCACTGTCCCGCGGGCACGCCGATCGTGCCCTCGTAGTCGGTGACGCCGGGAATCTCCTTGTTGCAGTTCAGCGCCATCAGGGCGGCGTGCCCGATCGCGACGGCCTTCGCACCGAGCGCGAGGCACTTCGCAACGTCGCCGCCGTTGCGGATCCCGCCGGCAACGACGAGGTCGACCTCGTCGGCGAGCCCCACGTCCTCGAGCGCCCGCCGGGCCTCCGGGATCGCCGCCATCAGCGGGATGCCCGTCTCCTCGGTCGCGACGTGCGGGCCTGCGCCGGTACCGCCTTCCGCGCCGTCGAGGTAGATGATGTCGGGTCCGCACTTGGCGGCCATCCGCACGTCGTCGTAGACGCGCGCGGCGCCGAGCTTGAGCTGGATCGGGATCTGGTAGTTCGTCGCCTCGCGGACCTCCTGCACCTTGAGCGAGAGGTCGTCCGGGCCGAGCCAGTCGGGGTGGCGCGCCGGCGAGCGCTGGTCGATCCCGGCCGGCAGCGATCGCATCTCCGCGACCTGCTCGGTCACCTTCTGGCCCATCAGGTGGCCGCCGAGTCCCACCTTGCAGCCCTGGCCGATGAAGAACTCGCAGGCGTCGGCGAGCATCAGGTGGTGCGGGTTGAACCCGTACCGGCTCTGGATGCACTGGTAGTACCACTTCGTCGAGAGGTCGCGCTC
>JABFWJ010000304.1 GCA_013362295.1 Thermoleophilia bacterium | reverse complement strand
ATCCCGTTGCGCCCGCCATCGCGATCGGCGGTGCGCCCGTCGGCGGACGGATACGCGGAGCGCCTGCGCCCGGATCGGTCGGCGCGATCGCGTTCAGATGAAGCCCGCACTGCTGGCAGTACGCGAAGCCGACCGGCGTGGCCGTGCCGCAGCGAGGACACGCGATCGTGCTGCCCTGCGCGGCGACCCGCGGGGGACTCGCATTCGGTCCCACGGGCGCCATCGGCGGCGGTGCCATCGGCGGCGGCGCCATGGGCACCGGAGTCGCGAACGGTCCCGGCGGCGGCATTGCGGGAGGCGGCATCATCGGAGCCCCGACCGCGGGAGCGAGCGCGGGCGATCCCGGAGTCGTCTGGCCCAGCGATGCGCCGCAGTTCCGGCAGAACTTCATGCCAGGCGGGTTCTCACCTCGGCATGCGTTGCAGATGGTGGGCAACCCAGGCGCGGTGGCGGGAGTCTGCGCTGAGGCGGCCGCTAATGCGGTGCCGCAGTTCAAACAGAACGACGACCCCGGCGGGCTTTGGTGTCCACAAGCAGAACAGCGCAGCATCACTCCCCTCTTGCACCGAGTTTCTCGAAAAGCTCGGCGCGAGTGAATGGCGGGCGGCGGGTTTGCAACGTAGGTGACGACTTGCTAAGACCGGGCCGCCCCGTGGGACGCAAGATCGCAAACCGGCTCGCAAAACTCGTCGTCGCGTCTGTCTTCGCCTTGGGCGCGTTCGGCCAGGCGGCCTGCGTCGAGACCGCGGTCCGCACGGCACCCTTCCGGGTACGGCCGGACGCGGCCGCGCCCGGCTCGCTCCGCGGACCGTTCAGCGGCCGCGTCGTCGATGCAACGACCAAGGCGCCGATCGCCGGCGCGCTCGTCTACGCGTCGTGGGGACTCGAGCGCGGCACCGCGCTGACCGAGCCCGCGGGCTTCCGCGAGGTCGTCGGCTCGACCGACGCGGGCGGCAACTACGCGATCGCCCCACCGAGCGAGCTGCCGCCCGGCGCGCGCATCACCGACTTCACGCTGCTCGTCTACAAGCGCGGCTACGTCGCGTATCGCAGCGATCGCCGCTTCTACGATCTCGGCCCGCGCATGGACTTCGCACAGACCGGCAACCAGGTCCTGCTCGAGCGCTGGCGCAACGAGCTATCGCACGCGCGCCATCTCCGCTTCGTCGGATCGGGCACCGCGGTCGCCGCGCTCACGCAGTGGGAGCTCGCCGACGCGAGCGCCGAGCTCGAGGGCAAGCGTCCGTCGGGCGAGGACCTGCGCCCCGGCCGCGAGGGCGGCGTGTACGTCGTCGCCGCGCAGCTCTTGACCGACGCGGACATCAAGGCGCGCACGAAGTTCGACGGTCAGTTCGAGACCGGCCCGCTCTCCGACGAGCCCGACACCGCGACGTACTCGTCGCAGCACTTCAAGGCGCTCGGCCGCCCGGAGACGTGGGACGTCGCGATCCGCGTGTGGCGCCTCGATTCCGCCAAGGCGACGGAACGCTACGAGGAGCTGCTGACGCAGCTGCCCGGCGTGCAGGAGAAGGATGACGTCGCGAGCCGGTCGTTCATCGCGAACGAGAACGACATCCGCGGCGTCGGCTTCCTCGACGGTCCGCGCGGCGTCGTCGTGCTCATCACGTGCGGCGTCAACCAGTGCACGTCGATGGACGACGCGAGCTCGCTCGCACAGACCGTTCACACGAAGCTGAAGCAGCTCGTACCTGGGACCGCACCATGAAGCGCATCGCAGCCGTTCTCGCCGCCGTCCTGCCGCTCACGCTCGCGGGTGAGCGCGCGTTCGCGTGGGACCCGGAGACGACGCAGGCCGGGCTCGCGGAGCAGGCCGCGCTGTCGTCGAGACTTCACAAGCGCCTCGTCACGCTCGGGTTCGAGGGCGGCCTGTTCGAGCAGCTCACGGTGCCGCCCGCCGATGCGCCGAGCCTGATCGCGAGCCTCAAGCTCCTGTCGCCGAGCCACGGCGCGGTGCCCGACGCGCGCGGTCGCCAGGCCGCACTCTCGTGGATCGCGGCTGGCGCATCGATCGCCGACATCCCGGCGAAGTTCGGTGCGAACCACTTCTACGATCCGTCGACCAAGCGCGGCTGGGCGAAGCCCTCGCGCGGCGTGTTCGCGAGCCTGTCGGACATGGCCCGCGAGTCGGCGGGCCGCGCGAAGGTGCCCGAGACCGGCGTTCCGGCCGTCGAGTGGGTGACGTCGAAGGACAACCCGTTCAACGTCGCCGGCTTCTACGATCAGTACGGCAAGGCGGTCACCGGCGCGACGCCGGGCGAGCGCTCGCGTGCGATGGCCGGTGCGCTCGTCGCCGCCGGTGCGCTGATCCACGTGCTCGGTGATCTCGGTTCGCCGGCGCGCGTCCGCGGCGACGAGGCGTCGTTCTTCGAGCCGCTCGGCGGCGGTCCCGACGATCTGGGCTCGCGGTTCGAGCGCGTCGCCGCCCTCGCCTACGGCCGGCTCGGCATCCCCGCGCCGTCGCGGGTGATCACGCGCGAACACCTGCGCGACTTCTTCACGTCCGCCGACGGTACCGGTCTCGCCGACGTCGTCGCGCGCTCGTACTTCTCGAAGAACACGCTGCCGTCATCGACGCGCGTCGGCAACGAGACCAAGCCGACGCTCGCGCGTCCGCAGCCTGCCCTGCCCACGCGGCTCAACCTGATGGCGGCCAGCCGCGAGGACGGCACGACGCTCCGCGGTGCCGATGGCACGTGCCTCGCGCGCTACCGCGTCGAGCACAGCGTGCTGTCGTTCCACCTCGACGATGAGTGCATGCTCGAGCAGGTCAACGTGCTCCTGCCCGAGGTCGCGGCCTTCGAGACCG
>JABFWJ010000046.1 GCA_013362295.1 Thermoleophilia bacterium | reverse complement strand
GCGCCGGGCGCCGGCTGTTCGCCGCGCTGCTCGCGTCAGCGACACCATGCGGAGCTGTCGCCGCTCAGGAGCGTGGTTTGAACGCCTTGACGGTCGTGCCGCGCGCGCCGAACTTCTTCGCCTTGCGCCGCGTGTCCTCGAACGTCGAGCGTGCGTAGGTATCGACGAGCAGGCCTGTCTCGATCCGCTCGAAGCCGTGGCGCTCCAGGAGCCTTGCGTACGCTGCTTCCAGCAGCGCCCCTGCGATTCAGCCGGTCCACAGGTCGATGTTGCGCCGTCCCTCTTCGCTGACCGGGTTCTGGAGCGTCACGTCGGCGATCTGCAGACGGCCGCCGGGTGCCAGCACGCGAAAGAGCTCGCCGAAGACGGCGTCCTTGTCGGGGATCAGGTCGATCACGCCGTTGGAGATCACGACGTCGAAGCTCGCATCCGCGAACGGCAGCTGTTCCGCTTCTCCTTCGACGAACTCCGCGTTCGCGACCCCCATCTCGGCGGCCGCGGCGCGTGCTTTCGCGAGCATCTCCGGCGTCATGTCGATCCCGGTCACCCGACCGGCGCGGCCGACCATCTGCACTGCGACCAGCGAGTCGGTGCCGGCGCCGGAGCCGAGATCGAGCACGCGCTCGCCCGGTGTGAGCCGGCCGAGCTGCCACGGGTTCGCGACGCCGGCGAACGACTCGACCGCCGTGTCGGGTACGTGCACGAGCTCAGCTGGGTATCCGAGGTCTTCGGCCCAGGCCCGGCCGGTCGGAAAGATGAAGTCCCGCTCGGGTTCATCCGAGACGCAGGCGTACGTCTTCTTGATCTCGCTCTTCAGCAGCTGGACATCGATCTCGACTTCAACGGTCATGGGGACTCCTCGTTCGATGAAGATGCGTCTGGCTCACAACACTTCGGCGGCCGCGACCGGTGCGCCCGGAGCCGCTGTCGTTCGTACCGCGGGGCGCGCGAGCAGCGGTTGCAGCTTGACGCCGGCGAGGATGCCGGCGGCGACGGCGACGGCGAGAACGCGGCCGGCACCGAGTTGCGCTGCCGTTGGTCCGGGGCAAGCCTCGGAGATGCCCCAGCCGATGCCGAAGAGGACGCTGCCGCCGATCACCCCGAAGCGCTTGTTGGCCAGGCCGAGGAAGCCGACGATGACCAGACCGAGGATCGGTCCGGCGATCCACCAGGGGAGCGTCCAGTCAAGTGCTGATTCCATGCCGGTGTCCTTCCGCTAGGAGGCTGGTGCAGGTTCGAAGTTCGGCCGCAGCCGCCAGGAGGTGGCGGCGACCACGACACCGCTGGTCGCGGTGAGGGCGGCCACGATCACGATCGCCGTCCGTGGCGACGTCGCATCGGCGCCGAAGCCTGCGATCAGGGCGCCGAGAACGAAACCGAAGTCGCGCCAGAAGCGGTAGACCCCGACGGTGCGCGCGCGGTCGCGCGGACGGCTTGCATCCGACACGGCCGCGATCAGGGTCGGATAGACCATCGCGGTTCCCGCGCCGAGTAGAACGGCGGCGACGAGCGACGGCACGAAGCCACCGTTGCCGACGACCAGCAGCGCGAGCGCACCGGCCTGGACGAGCATGCCGCTGCTGATCAGCGGCTTGCGACCGGTGTGATCCGAGAGCCAGCCCGTTGCCAGCTGGCCCGCGCCCCAGACGACCGGGTATGCGGCGGCGACGACTGCGATCTGACGAACGCTTGCGCCGTGGAGCGCGAGGTAGAGCGGTGCGAGACCCCAGGCGAGTGCGTCGTTCAGATTGTTCACGAGCCCGGCCTGGCTGCACGCGCGCAGCATCGGATCGCGGGCGCTTGCCCCCACGAACACGGCTCGAAGCCCCGACGACCTCGACGACCCGTCCGCGTGAACCGCCTGCTCATGGGCGACGTGCGCGCCGGTGTCGCGCACGACGAGGCTGAGCAGCAGGCCGACGACGCCGATGCCTGCGGCCCCGACCCAGACGACGGTGCGGGGCGCGTGGCCGGCGGCGAGCGCGCCGCTCGCAAAGGCGGCGGCGGCGACGCCGAGGTAGCCGGCGGCCTCGTTCAGACCGAGGGCGAGCCCCCGACGTCGAGGCCCGGCCAGGTCGATCTTCATCACGACCGTCATCGACCACGCCAGACCCTGGTTCGCGCCGAGCAGGATGTTTGCGGCCACGATGAACCACCAGGAGGGCGCGAGCGCGATCAGCGGCGCCACCGGCAGCGCGAGCGCCCAGCCGATCACGAGCAGACGCTTGCGCCCGATCCGCTCTGCGAGCTCGCCGGAGGCAAGGTTGGCCAGCGCTTTCGCAGCGCCGAAGGCGACAACGAACGCGAGGATCGTCGCGGTCGAGCGCAGCCCGAAGTCCTGCTTGCCGACGAGGGGAAGGACGCTCCGTTCCAGCCCGACCATACCGCCGACGAGCGCGTTCAGACCGACCAGCAGGCTGAACTGCGCTGCGTTTGCACGCAGGCCGAGCTCGATTGGCTTGCTCACGCCGACGCGCCCACGAAGCCGGATCGGTTGGCGGCGACGATCCGCTGCTGCTCGACCGGGGGCGGCGGCATGCCCGCGACCAGCGCCTTGGCGAACGCATCCGGATCGGTTATCGCGAGCAGCGGGTTGTGTCCGCGCTCGAAGCCGATCGACGAGATCGGGTTCCCGGACAAACCTCGACCGCAGACCGAGCCCCCGTAGTGGCTCGGGTACAGAACGACGTGATCCGGGAGCTCGAGCAGGCGCTGCAGACTGGCGTACAGCAGGCGCGCCTGCCCCTGCGCGTCGCCGGTGACGTGCAGGTCCGGACGGCCGACGTCGCCGATCAGCAGCGAGTCGCCGCTGAACACGAGCCACGGCTCCTCG
>JABFWJ010000399.1 GCA_013362295.1 Thermoleophilia bacterium | reverse complement strand
GATGATTCTTCACCCGCTCACAGCCCGCTCTTAGGAACGAGGACGAGAGTCGGGGCATGACCAGGAACAGAAACATCGCAACCGCTCTGGTGCTCGCCGTCGCGTTGATCGGCGCCGGCGCCGCCTACGCTTCGACCAAGCTTCACGGCTCGCCGGGATCACGCGCCTCCTCCGCGTCCCCGGCGGCCACGCTGATCGCAGCAGGCGGCGCCGGCAGCGCGCGCGGCGACGACCACCACGGGCCCTTCGGCCTCGGCGGGCCCGGCTTCCGTCACCTCGGACACGGAGGCGACGACTTCACCGCCGCCGCGAACTACCTCGGCGTGACCGAGAACGCGCTCGCGACGCAACTCCAGGCGGGCAAGACGCTCGCCCAGATCGCCGACGCCACGAGCGGCAAGACCGCGGCCGGACTGATCGACGCGCTCGTCGCGGCCGAGAAGACCGAGCTCGCGGACGCGGTGAGCGCCGGACACCTCACGCAGGCACAGGCAGACCAGATCATCCCGACGCTGAAAGAGCGGTTCACGGCACTCGTCAACGGCACGTGCCTGCAGCGCCTGCACGACCGGCCGTCCGCCTTCAGGGGCGGCGGCACTCACATCTAGCCGGTCCTGTCCACCCAGGGGAGGGCCCGCCGCGCTACGTTCGGCGCGTGCGAGCCCTCCTCGCTCTCCTCGTCGTGGCGGTGGTCGTGCCGGCGCGACCGGCGATCGTCTCGAAGCCGATCCCGTTCGGCGCGCGGCGCCAGGCCGAGACCGCGCGGTACGCGGCCCGGCACTACGGACTGCAGACGTGGCGGCTCGAGCACCCGAGGGTGATCGTCGAGCACTACACCGCGAGCGATTCCTTCTCGTCGGCGTGGAACACGTTCGCCCGCGATTCGCCGGACGCGGAGCTGCACGAGCTGCCCGGAACGTGCGCGCACTTCGTCATCGGTCGGGACGGGACGATCTACCAACTCGTCGCCCTGAACACGATCTGCCGGCACACGGTCGGGCTGAACTGGACGGCGATCGGCATCGAGCACGTGGGCACGAGCGACGCGTCGGTTCTGCGCAACCCGCGGCAGATCTCGGCCTCACTGAAGTTGACGTTGTGGCTGATGCACCGTTTCGCGATCTCGCTCCCGAACGTGATCGGCCACAACGAGAGCCTGACGAGCCGCTATCACCGAGAGCGGTTCGCGCCGTGGCGCTGCCAAACGCACGGCGACTGGGTGCACGCCGACATGCAGGTCTACCGGGCGCGGCTCGCTGCGCTTGCGCGCAGCGAGCACGTCACCCTGTTGCGGACCGGCGCGCCGGTCCCGACTACGTGCTGAGCGGCTCGCCGGTCTCGACCAGCGTCTTCAGCCCGCTCAGGACCATCATCCAGCCGACCCCGCTGACGCTCGCGGCGGTCTTCGGCGATGCCTCGAGCTGGTCGTGGACGACGGTCAGCAGCGAGACGCCGCCATCCTGCGGCTCGATCTCCCACGTCACCCGGCTGGCAGGCTCGCCAGCGAGCTCGGGGTCGTACATCGACCGCCACTCGTGCACGAGCCGCCGCGGCGGGTCGAACTCGAACGTGGGGCCGTCGCCCCAGACCTCGTCGTTGGGGCCGAGTGCGCGGTGCGCCGTCGCGGTGTTCTCGATGCGCGCGCCGTAGAAGTACTTCTCGGTGAACTCGGGCTTCGTGATCGCGTCCCAGATCTGGTCGGGGCTCGCCTTGATGAACACCTGATAGATCTGGACGGTCGTCTCGGTGATCGTGCTTGCGGTCATCCCGTCTCCTCCAGCTGATTCTTGAGGTCGAGGAGCGCCGAGACCTGGCGCTCCGTGTACTTGTCGATCCACCGGTCGTGGATCTGCCGGATCGGCACGGGGTTGAGGAAATGCAGCTTCTCCCGCCCCTGCTTCCGGGCGACGACGAGACCGGCGTCTTCGAGCACCCGCAGGTGCTTCATCACGCCGAACCGGGTCATCTCGAGCTCCGCGTCCAGCTCGGTCAGCGTGCGGCCGTCACGCTCGAAGAGCAGGTCGAGGAGCAGGCGGCGACTCGGATCGGCGAGGGCCTTGAACACCGCGTCGTCTTCCATGTCTGGAGAATATGTGACCGTATGGTCACATGTCAAGTGCGTCGCCGTTCAAGTACGCCGGCGGACGGCCTCCGCGTGCGCGGGCAGCCCTTCGGCAGCGGCGAGCGCCTCGACCGTGGGCGCGATCCGCTCGAGGCCCTCCTTCGTCAGCCGCTGCACCGTCACCGGCTTCAGGAACGTCTCGAGCCCGAGTCCGCCGACCGACCGGGCCCAGCCGTTCGTGGGGAGCACGTGGTTGCCGCCAGTCGCGTAGTCCCCCGCGGCCACCGGCGACCACGGCCCGACGAAGACCGTGCCGGCGTTGCGGACACGGTCGGCGTAGGCCTCCGCGTCGCCGAGGAGGACGAGGTGCTCCGGGGCGATCGCCTCGGCTTCCTCGAGCGTGTCAACCGCGCGGCAGACTGCGTCGTGGCCGTGCTCGCGTTGCGCGGCGAGCTCGAGCTCGATCAGCTTCGGGTCTCCGTCGCCGAGGACGACAACCTCCGACGGGCCGCCCGGCAGGTCGATCGGGACGTCGCGCGAGACCTCGAGCTTCGCTTCGTTCACGTAGTCGTTGCCGGGCCCGACGATCTTGTCGACGCGCTCGACGTACGCGAGCCAGCCGATCGCCTGCGGCCCGCCGATCGCCCACACGTCGGCGACGCCCAGCAGGTCGGCCGCCGCGGCGATGCGCGCCGCGCCGTCGGGCGGCGTGCAGACGACGATCCGCCGCACGCCGGCGACCGGCGCCGGCCCGACGCACATGACGAGCGGC